>NZ_JAMYLA010000034.1:0-72208 GCF_040317725.1 Mesorhizobium sp. M1396
CCGCGCGGTTATGGAGACAAAAAGCGCAACAATTCACCGAAAAATGCCGTTGCCGGCACGCCAACTCCCCATTACTGGATCTGCCCATAAGACAGCTGTTGTAGGCGATCCGCCATTGGCCGCAGTCCTCACAGGCTTCGACATGACCACCCAACGCAGCGGTGCGGCAGTGTTCGATCGCCGACATCACCTTGAGCTGCTGCAGGCTCAGATGCCCTGCATGGGCGACCCGGTATCCGGGGCCGGCAGCACGGAAGATATCGGCGACCTCCAGGTCCGCGCGCACCGGTTCAGCCGGGAGGCGTCTTGCCTTCCATCAGCGCCATCAGCCGGTCGAGCGGCCCTGCGACCGCGTGGATCGTCCGGGTCGAGACCTTGGTGTAGAGCGCGGTGGTATCGAGCTTGCTGTGCCCGAGCAGCACCTGGATGACACGGATGTCGACATCCTGCTCAAGTAGGTGGGTGGCGAAGCTGTGACGCAGCGTGTGCGGACTGACGCGCTTGCGGATGCCGGCGACTTCGGCTGCTTCCTGGACCGCGCGATGCAGTTGCCGCGACGAGATCGGCGCCGTGCAGCCGCGCCCCGGGAACAGCCAGCCATGGGGGAGCATCACCCCCAGCCGCTTGCCTTCGCGCCACCACAGCCGCAGCAGTTCCAGTAGCTGCGGCGAGAGCATGGCGTTGCGGTCCCTGCGTCCCTTGCCCTGTTCGACGCGGATCAGCATGCGTGTCGAGTCGATGTCGTCGACCTTGAGGTGCGCGACCTCGGACACGCGCAGGCCCGCGCCATAGGCGACACCGAGCGCGGCCTTGTACTTGATGCCTGGTGCTGCTTCGAGGAGCCGCGCCGCTTCCTCAACGCTCAGCACATCGGGCAGCTTGTGCGGATAGCGCATGATCACCAGCACACGTGCCAGATCCCGCCGCTTCAGCGTCACCAGGAACAGGAACCGCAACGCCGAGACCGCGCCGTTGATGGTCGCAGGCCCAACGCCGTTCTCATGCTGATACAACTGGAAGCGACGGATGTCCTCGGGCGTCGCAGTATCGGGAGAGCGTCTGAGAAAGGCTGCGAAGCGTCGGACATGACGAACGTAGTCCTGCTGCGTATGTGGTCCCAGGCCCCGCATCAGCATGTCTTGCTGCATGCGCTGGCGAAGCGGTGTGATCGGAGCGTCGGTCGACAGGGTAGCCATGGCAAGTTCCTCTCGTTGAAGGGAACTCCATGGTCGGATCGCGGGCTCTACCCGCTCAAGGCCTATGAATACCGCGCCATCTCAGAATCAGGCGACCCTCCCGCGAAGCGGGTTCGTGCATGGGGCGCATAGCTGCCGGCCAGATCGCCCCGCCGCGTTTCAGATTTGCGTCCGAGGCGCCGGGATCAGGGCCAGGCTAAGACAACCATCCAAGCAACACAAAATACGGGGTAGTCGAACTCATCGTCCGGCCCCGTATTTTGTGCATCGCGGGAGGAAGGTGCGACACACTCCGTCGGCCTGTGTGCCGCAAGCCGGCGGGGTTGCAGCTTCAGGCGGCGGTGCTGACGCGGCTTGGCCCAAGAATCGATCTGACCTTGTCGGCGACCGCGCGCCCGAGATCGGCGTTGTTTTCGGCGGTGAAGTGAATGCCGTCGACACCGTCCGTGGTGACGAAATCGCCGGCGTTGAGGAAGTCGATCTTCATGAAATCGGCCATCGCCTTGTACTGACTGGCCAGATCCCTCGACTTTTCGTGACCGCCGCCGAACATGCCCTCGAACCATGGGTCGGGCATCGGGCTGAGGGGCGGCGGCGCAATGACCAGCGCCTTCGGAGCCGGATAGGGCGTGCCGACACCGCCGGCACTTGTCAGGATCTGCCCGACCAGTTTCGCCATTCCATTGGCAATCTCGTAAGGCGTCCGGCGGAAATAAGACTTGGTGTCGTTGGTGCCGAGCATCACGATGACCAGGTCCAGCGGCAGATGGCTGGCAATCGCCGAGGGCAGGTAATTGGCGCCGTTCAGGCGCGGATCGTTGGGGTCGTCGAGGCAGGTCGTGCGCGCGCTCAAGCCTTCTTCGATGATGTGATAGCCTTCGCCGAGCGCCGACGCCATCACACCCGTCCAGCGCTGATCATAGGGGTAGCGATAGGTCGGCGACCCTTCCTTGACCGGAACCCAGCCCCAGGTCAGCGAGTCGCCATAGCACATGATGTTTTTTGGCGGTGACATCCATGTCTCTCCATCTGTTTGCAATTGTCTGAACGCGCGGTTTGTCGGTCCCGGCCAGCGCCGGGGCCGAACTGCCTTTCGCTGTCTCAAGTCAGGGGGTTCGCACGCGCACTCCGTAGAAGATCGCCGCGCCGAGGATGATGACGCCCTGGGCGATGAGCTTGCCGGGCTCATCGATGCCGAGCACCGTCATCACCACGAATAGCAGCGCAAAGCACAGCGCACCGAAGAAAGGCCCCCAGACGCCGCCGTCGCCGCGGCCGAAGACGACGCCGCCAAGGATCGTTGCGGCAACCGCCAGGATCGGCAGGTCGAGACCGACCCTGACGCTGCCGACGGCAATCGAACCGGTCTGCACCAGGGCCGCGATCGCCGCGATCAGGCCGGCGAGCGTATGTGCCAGGATGACGGTGCGCTGAACCGGCACGCCGGAAAAATGGGCGGCTTCGGCATTCTCCCCGACCGAGGCGACATAGCGGCCAAACACCGTCTGCGACAGCAGCAGCGACACCGCGGCGGTCAGCAGGATCCAGAACAGAACGGGCGTCGGTACCGACAGGAATTTCGTGTTGTAGAGGTCGTTGAACAGCTTCGGCACGTCGCCGGGTGGATTTCCGCTCGACAGGAACTGCACCAGCCCTACCAGGATGATGCTGACGGCCAGCGTAACGATGACGGCCGATACCCGCCGGTTGCCGATCATGAAGCCGTTGAACAGGCCGATGACGAGGCCAGTGGCGAGCGCCAGCGCGACGAAGAAGGGCATCGACGCGCCGGGGAAACTGCCCGACGAGATGAAATAGTTGATGAGCAGGATGATGCCGCCGCCGGAGAGGTCGATCGACTTCACCCGCATGACGACGAGCTGGCCCAGCATCAGGATGCCGAGCGGAACGATCTGCCTGATGAAGATGCCCATGATGTTGAGGTTGAGCATGTTCGGCCGCGCGATCCACAGCGTAGCCAGCAGCACGAGGAAGACAAAGTATGACGGCGGTATGCGCAGCAGACGCCGTGCGATCGGATTTGCGAGAGCCATAGCTCAGAGTCCCATCTTCTTGCGGGATTGCAGCCCGACCACCGCCAGCAGGATGCCGCCCTTGATCGCGGTCTGGACAAAGGGCGAGACGTTGGCGAGGTTCATGCCATTGGCCAGCAGCGCCATGACCAGCGCGCCGATCACCGTGCCGTGCAGACTGCCGATGCCGCCCGAGAGCTGGGTGCCTCCAAGAGCCACGGCGGTGACGGTGTCGAGTTCGAAAAGCAGCCCGACATTCGGATCGCCCGACACGATGCGCCCGGCCAGGAAGACACCGGCAACGGCCGCGAAACACGAACAGACCACATAGGCGAGGATGATGTTGCGACGGTCGGAGACGCCGAAGTTGCGCGCGGCACTCTCGGCGCCGGACGCGATGCCGCCGCCGATCGCAAACAGGTGCAGCCCGTATCGCGATCCGTAGAGCAGCTTCCAGGCTGCCAGGATCACGACGATGCCCCAGAAAACCGGATAGGGAATGCCCAGGAAACTGCCTGAGACGGCAGCGATGACGATCTCCGGCACGGTGCCGCCGGAGACGGGACGCAAGATGCGCGTGATGCCGAGCACGATATACTGCGTCGACAGCGTCGCGATGATCGGATGGACGTTGAAACGGGTGATCGCCAGGCCGTTGATCAGCCCGATCAGCGCGGCCAGCATGAAGACCGCGGGGATCAGCACGATCGCCGGCTGGTCGAGCGCCAGCACCGCCGTGGTGAAACTGATGACAGAGCCGACGGACAGATCGAGCCCGCCGATGAGCACGACGACGAGTTGTCCGAGCGCCGCGATGATCAGCGGCATCGCCTGAGCAACCAGGTTGAAGAGGTTCTCGGCCGTCGCGAACTGTGTCGTCTCGACAGTCAGCCACAGCGAAATGAGCAAGGCGACCAGCAGCGGCAGTCCCCACAGGCCCTGCCGTGTGTTGCGGCCACTCAGGATGTTGAAAAGCGAACGATGCATGGAAGCCCCTAATGCTGGCGCGTGGAGCCGCCCATCAGGGCCGCGTCGAGGATCTTGTGTTCCGTCGCCTGCGCCGCCGGCATTTCGGCAACGATGGTGTCGTGATGGACGACGTAGATGCGGTCGCAGAGCCCAATCAACTCGATCGTCTCGCGCGACAGCACCAGCACCGCGCCGCCCTTGCGGGTGAAGTCGCGCAGCAGATGATAGATCTCGGACTTAGCGCCGATGTCGACGCCGCGGGTCGGCTCCTCCACCAGCAAAAGATCGAGATCGGCGGCGAGGTAGCGGCCGAGCAGAACCTTCTGCTGGTTGCCACCCGACAGGGAGCCGACCGGAGCCGACGGCCCTGACGCCTTAATGTTCAGGGCCTCCATCATGCGGGCGATGACGCTTCGATACGGTCGCGCCGGCGCGAGTTCGGATTGCCTCGAATGCAATCCGATGGCGATGTTGTGGGCGATCGGCAAAGCGAGAAAGAGCCCCTCCTCCTTGCGGTCCTCGGGAACGAAGCCGACCTTCAGTTGCTGCAAATGGCGAACGCCCGACGACGCCGAGAGCGGCATCTTCAGCGCCTTGCCGTTGACGGAAATCGTCCCGGCGAAGGGATGGTAGCGGCCGATCAGCGATCTCAGGAAGCGTTGCTGGCCCTGCCCCTCGAGCCCGGCCAGGGCGACGATCTCGCCTCTGTGCAAAGTCAGCGACAAAGGCTGCGATGTCTCGGTGATCCTGAGGTTTTCGACGCGCAGGATCTCGTCGCCCTTGTCGCCCGTGCGATCGGGAAAAAGGTCCTGGAGTTCGCGTCCGACCATCATGGCGATGAGTTCGTCCGTGGTGATCTCGGACACCACCCTGGTGCCGACCAGCGCGCCGTCCTTCAGCACCGTGACCGTGTCGCACAGCTCGAAGATCTCCTCCATGCGATGCGAGATGTAGACAACAGCCTTTCCCTTATCGCGCAGCCGGCGGATGTTGCGGTTGAGCACATCGACATCGGCCGCATTCAGCGCCGCCGTCGGTTCGTCGAGAATGAGCACGCTGGCGTCCGCCTGGATGCAATGCGCGATCTCGACGAATTGCCGCTCGGCGATCGTCAGGTTGGAAACGAGTTGTGATGGATCGAGGGTGAGGCCGAGTTCGCCAAGCGCCTTGGCGGTCTGGCTGCTCATAGCGGGATAGTCGATCGAGCCGAACCGGGTCGTCGGCTCCCGGCCAAGAAACATGTTCTCGGCGATCGACAGATTGGGCAGCAGCGAATGCTCCTGGAAAACGGTCGAAATGCCTGCATCCAGCGCGGCGCGCGGGGACTTCAGATCGAGCTTTTCCCCGTTCATGAAGATTTCGCCGGAATCGGGCTGATGCACGCCCGCCAGGATCTTCATCAACGTCGATTTGCCGGCGCCATTCTCCCCCATCAGGGCGTGAACGCTGCCCGCCTTGAGATCGAGGGAAACGGAGTGGAGCGCCTTGCTCCCTCCGAACGCCTTCGAAATGTGGGACATATCGATAAGACTGGTCACGAAACCCTCGAACGAACCGGATTCGACAGATGGAACGGCCCGCGGGGAATGCCTGTCCACTCCCCGCCAGCCACGGCGCCGTCACTTCTTGCCGTAATATTCCTTGAGCTTGTCCTCGGGCAGTTCGCTCGGCCACCAGACATTGGCGGTCAGGTCGTCGCGATAGTATTTGGCGGCCTTGTCCTTGTCCCAGCCGTCGGGGTTGTAGACGTAGCGCTTGTAGAGCTGTTGACCCTCGAGCAGGGCGACGGCGGCACGCACGCCGGCGGCGCCTTGAGCGGGGCTGTATTCCGGCGAGATCGACTTGAAGCCGTCCGTGATCCACTGGCCGAAATAGCCATTGTTGCCCTCGCCCGAAATCGGCGGAATGGGCGTGCCGAACTGCTTGAAGACATCGACGCAGGCGCGTGTCATGTCGGCGCCGGACGACCAGATGCCGTCGACCTGCGGATTGTTCAGATAGAGCGTCTCGCACAGCTTCTTGGCCTTGTCATACTGCCAGTCGCCATGCTCCTCGGCGGTGATCTGCACATGCGTGCCCTTGAGCGATTCCAGCAGGCCGTTGTAGCGGTTGGTGTCTTCCGGATGGCCGGCCAGGCCACGCAGGACCCAGATCTTGCCGTTGTCGCCGACGGTCTTCACCAGCCAGTCGCCCATCACCTTGCCGAAATGTTCGGCGCCGCCCTGGATCTCGGTGGTGTAGGCATCGGAATCGATGCGGCCGGTGTGAAGGACGACGGGGATGCCGGCGGCGACCGCCTTGGCGATGCTGGCGTTGGCCGATGTGCTGGTCACCGGCTGAACGATGATCGCGTCGACATGCTGCGCGATCAGATCCTCGATATCGGCCACCTGTTTCTTTTGGTCGAAGCCCGCATCGAGTAGGATGAACTTCGAGATGCGCTTGTCCTTGGCCGCGGCGTTCTCCGCCTCATGCGCCACCTGCACGGTCCAGGTGTTGGCGTTGACGCCGAAGTCGCTCATTCCGATGACCCAGGGCGGGTCCTTCTTGAACGCACCGGCCGCGGTCATGCGCGTGTCGTCGGGGCGCGGCGCGACGCCGTCCATCAGCTTGACATCTTCCGCATGCGCCAGGGATGTCACGGCAAGCGCTGATGCAACGAACATCCCCAGACCGACGGTTTTCAGCAATCCTAACATTGAACTCTCCTCCTTGTGGTTGCCCCGGCCGCACGAATTCGTACGGGCCGCGAGACGCTCTCCCAATGCACGCTCGTCGTCGCAAACCGACCGATGCACGCAATTCTCCCGCCCCCGAACACATGCGTGTCGAGGTCCAACCTGGGCTGGACGATGATGACGGTTGAGAACTCCTCCGGGCACTTTAGAAGCACAGCGGATTCGGCCTGTCAATAGTTAGTCATGTTGAATGACTATTCCCTTGCTTGCCTTTCACCGCTCCTCTATCCATCATGAATGGCGCTCGCCGGCTTCGGCGCGCTGTCAGTCCCGGCGGGAAAAACATGCGATCAGTCTTGTGCTACGGCGATTCCAACACGCACGGCCAGATCCCCGGCAGGGGGCCGCTCGAGCGCTATGGTCCCGATGAGCGTTGGCCGGGGGTACTGCGTGCACAGCTGGGGGCCGATTGGTATGTCGTCGAGGAAGGATTGAGCGGTCGAACCACCGTCCATGACGATCCGATCGAGGGAGCACACAAGAACGGCCGAACCTATCTTCGCCCTTGCCTGCAGAGCCATGCGACGCTCGACCTCGTCGTCATCATGCTCGGCACCAACGACCTGAAGATCCGCTTCAACAAGCCGCCGTCGGAAGTGGCGATGGGGATCGGCTGCCTCGTTTACGACATCAAGGAGCTGGCGCCAGGCCCGGGCGGCCGCACGCCCGAAATCATGATCGTGGCCCCGCCGCCGATGCAGGACGACGTCAAGGAATGGAAGTCCATCTTCGCCGGCGCGCCGGAGAAATCGCGCCTGCTCGCGCTCGAGTTCGAGGTTCTGGCGGACTCGCTGGAACTGCACTTTTTCGATGCCGGCTCGGTGGTGTCCTGCAGCGAAGCGGACGGGTTTCACATCGACGCTGAAGCCCACAGATTGCTTGGCACGGCGCTCGCCCGCGCGGTCGATGCCATCGGCTGGAGCCGCTCGGCATGAGCAATCATATCGCCGTCCGGCAGCGCGCTCTTACCGACGGGGCGACCCTTGCCTGACATGAGATTCGCACCACCCAATCCCTTGCGCATCGCGGATCGTGCGAGCGGACTGAATGCGTTGAGCGTCCGCAGCTACAACGAGCGGCTGGTGCTGTCGCTGCTGCTGCAGAACGAAGGCATTTCGCGGATGGAAATCGGCGAGAAGACCGGCCTGTCGGCGCAGACGGCCTCGGTCATTGTCCGTTCGCTTGAGCAGGAAGGCCTGGTCTCGCAGGGCGAGGCGCAGCGCGGCCGCGTGGGACCGCCCACCATCCCGCTTTCGCTCAATCCGGAGGGCGCCTATGCGGTCGGCGTCGGCTTCAGCCGGCGCAGGATCGACATCGCGCTCATCGACTTCATCGGCACCGTGCGCTTCCACAAGCAGCTGCCGGCGGATGAAGCCAATCCCTTTCCGCAAAGCAGCGATCTGCTGGGCGCGATCAGCCAAGCCATGACCAGCTTGCCGGTCGAGGTGCGCAGCCGGGTCGCCGGCATCGGCTTGGCTGTTCCCGACGACGTCGACGCCATGGCTGCAACCCGCAACGGATCGAGCACCTCCCTGAAGGCTCTGCAAGGCGAGATCGAAGAGCAAAGCAAGCTGCCGGTTTTCGTGCAGAACGACATCACCGCGGCAGCCGGCGGCGAGAGCATGTTCGGCGTCGCAAAGCCGCTCAACGACTATCTGTTCTTCTATCTTGGTGCACGGCTGCAGAGCAGGCTCATCCTCAATCACCAGATCTACAAGGGGAACTCCAGCGCCAGCTTCGATCACGGCCTCGTGCGCCTGGAGAGCGAATTAATCCTGCGCGAGCACCCGTCCGAAATCATCTGGAGCAGCAGCCCTGAATGGCCTGATCTTGGCGAGGCCTACAGCGCATGGCTGGGCGAATGTTCCGACCGCCTAAAAGCGTCGATCTCGGCACTGACCCAGTTTGTCGAATTCAGGACGGTCGTCCTGTCCAGCTATGCGCCGCAAAAGATCGCCAAGGGATTGTGCGACGACATCGGCCGGGAATTCCCCGGCATCGAAGCGCTGCCGGCGCGGGTCACCATCAGCCCGAAGGCCGTGGGAGCGGCGAGCCTGCCGTTCAGCTCGCGCTTCATGATCCAGTGATCGTACCGAACCCGCTCTGTCGCTAGCCAACACAGGCGACGCGCCCGCCCGAGCTAAAACAGCCTCAGATACTGCGCAGCGTCTGGTAGCAAAGTTTGCAATTGCGCAGAAAGAAGCCCTAAGCTCTTGCGGCATAACGTCAAGCTAACTGATTCTATTGAGTTTTTTGGCGCACCCGACAGGATTCGAACCTGTGACCTCTGCCTTCGGAGGGAAAGGCACTCCTTGCGCCAGATTTGTAGGCAGGACGGCCTCGTCAGCCGCTGCAGCGAAGTCGGAACTGGCAGCTCTCCGAGTGGGGGGAAAGGCGGTAGCGCTCTCCCGCTACCAAACTCCGACGGGGAGAGAGTGTTTCCCATTTTCAGGTCGCAGCCGCAGATTACCGTCTGAGCCGAACGCAGGCCTTCACTGTACCAGGAGAGCCTTGCAGACAGGCGAAGCCGTGAGGCGATACTCGCCCACGCCTCGACCAGTCACAGCACAGCGGATTTGAGCGAGCGCTCGACCGCCTCGCCGAGCTCATCGTGGCGCGAGGCCACCATGGCGAGGCATGGCTCCCGCCATACGACCATTTGGAGCGCGCCCTGCAGGATCATCGAGCAAAGGAGGAGCGCCTCGCCGCAGTGCGCCAGCGTGTCATACGATCCCAGGATCGAACGGCAACACGATCTTCCAGGCCGAAGTCAGCGACCGTCCGTGATACGTACTTAGGGGATTTGGGGAATAATCACAGCAGGACCGGATAGATCGCGCGCTTCGACGGCCCGATGCAGGTCTTGAACCTGGGTCCACTCGAACCGGGAGTAGGAATTGGTATCGAACATTCCGTCCGACATGGCCTTATATAGGTTGGCGGCGTTCTCCCGAAATTGCGCCGCTGCCGCGTTGTGCGGAAAAATGGAAGGTCTGGTCAGGAAGAGACAGCCTTTGCGGTTCAAGAGTTCCGGATCGATCGCCGGAGCCGGTCCGGATGCCATGCCAAAGACAATGACAGTTCCGAAAGGGGTGGTCAGATCCAGCGAAGACAGGAACGTGTCTTTGCCTATTGAATCGAAGACTGCGTCGACCTTGGTACCTCCGGTCCATTCGAGAATTTCGTCCTCCCAGCCTTTTCTCGAATAGTTGACAGCGAACGCACATCCGTTGGCTTTCGCCAACGAGCATTTCTCGTCCGATCCGACCGTCCCAATCACGGTTGCCCCAAGCTTACTGGCCCAACTTGCCACTATGGAGCCGACACCGCCGGCAGCGGCGTGCAGGAGCACCAGATGCCCATTACGCACGGGGAACGTTTTTTGTATCAGATACTGCGCCGTCAGACCTTTGAAGAAGTGGGCGGCGATCACCTCGTCCGAAAGGCCATCAGGAACGGCAACCAGCTTCTCGGCGTTGACGGTCCTGAATGTCGCGTAGGCTCCTGGGCCCGCGCCCATATATGCGACCCGATCGCCGATCTTGAACTCCTCTACTGAGGAATCCAGATCCTCAACCACTCCCACTGCCTCATGTCCCAGGCCAGTAGGCAAGAGAAGCGGCGCTATGCCTTTGCGTTGCGATATATCGATGAAATTGAAGCCTATGGCAGTCTGCCGAATGGTCACTTCTCCACGGCCGGGTGGCCCCAACTCCAAGTCAGCAAAGTGCATAACCTCCGGGGGGCCATGGTGCTCTATCTGAACAACTTGAGCCTTGGGCATTTGGAAATCCTCCTGTCGTCATCGACCGATATGGATATCGGGCCTTTTGCCGGGTCATCGCGGACGTATACGAATGTCGCCACCTCTTGCCGGCAGGCCATCATGATTGTGCGAACCAATATTTGGTTTCAGCACTGAAGGGCTGGGCCAAATCGCTCCTGAAAGACCCGAGCGCCGGCTGGCCGACAGCTTGATCAAGTTCGGGCAAACAGTCCTGTCACGTGTTGCGACCGCTCCGTCATCTGCGCCGGCGCAAGCCTGCATCGGGTAAAGCGAAACCTTGCTTCGCATTGTTCAAATTGCGTTCAGTCGCAACGTCGGCTCTTGCTCAGCAGGGGCGCAGAGTTTGTTGCGGGTCCCTGCGAATTGAATCTACCTGCCAATATTGGATCGTGGAGATGTCCTACAAACTGATCGTGCAGCAATTTGCCGACGAGATCGCCGTACGAGACGGCGAAACAATTCTTGAAGCGGCGATGCGCACCGGGCACGACTATCCTTCGGACTGCAGAAACGGAGTTTGCGGCGAGTGCAAATGCGCTCTCATCTCCGGTTCCGTGGACATGAAGCAGTATCTGGATGTCGCCCTCGACGAGGACGAGAAGCAACAGGGTTATATTCTCGGCTGCCGCTCGATGCTGCGAAGCGATTGCGAAATTGCTCTGCTTGACCGAGAAGAAGCGCCTGCGGCGGCCTTTCGTTCGGTCGAGGCAACGGTGCGATCCGTCGAGCGGGTCACCCATGACATTGCTTTAGTGCAAATGGTGACGAAGGACGGCCGGCCCTTCGACTTTGCTCCGGGCCAGTATGCCAATGTGCAATTCTCCCAGCATCCCCCGCGAAGTTATTCCTTCGCCAACACGCCGACCTCAAACCTCCTGGAATTTCACATAAGGGCGGTTCCCGGTGGCAGAGTCAGCCCACACCTCTATGCGGACCTTAAGCCAGGCGACGAAGCCATCATCGCCGGCCCAAAAGGCATGGCATATCTGCGCAAACAGCATGTTGGGCCAATTGTATTCTGTGCCGGAGGTTCAGGGCTGGCACCTATCCTGTCGATGATCCGCTGGCTCAGCCGTGAGCAGGTTGCAAGAACCGCTTATCTCTTTTTCGGCGTTCGGTCAGAAAGAGATGTCTATTGCGAAGCCGAGATCACCCATCTTTGCAAGAATCTGGGCTGGGGTCCGCCACAGATCGTGCTGTCAAGCGCGAGCGGCGAAACGGCCAGCCGCAAAGGTTTTCTCGCCGACGCTATCAGGCAGGATTTGACCAGTTGCGAGGGGATGAAGGCCTATCTCTGCGGTCCACCCATCATGATCGAGACCTGCCGTAAGTCGCTATTGGACCTTGGTCTCGCCCGACAGGACTGCCACGCGGACGTCTTCTGGACGCCCGCGTCCTAGTCGCGTCCAGCAATGATGAAAGCGTTCGTTGTCGAGCATGATGCTTTCCGACAACCGCGTTCCCTGTCGAGATCATACTCCCGATTTGCCGGCATTTGGTCCTGGCATGGGTCGTTGTGAGATGCCGCGGCGCCGGGCTGAGAATCGTTCGCTCATTCTCACATGATCACAACAGTCGGACCGAGCTGCTGCTTGGGAATGATTTCGCTGGTGTCTTGCATTATGCAGCAAAATTCCACCACTTTGGCAGCCTTCGGCGCCAGCTTACGCTGTTCGGTCATATGAGCCAAGTGTTCCAAGGTTTCCATGGTGAAGATGTCGGGCTCATCAAGTGCCGAGATAGCCGGCGCTGAGTTGCGGGCAATGTCGCCTTTGGACGAGACGTAAATCCCATCTTCCTCAAGCAATGGCGAGCAATCCCACCAGGCGCCCTCGGCGCGGAAGTCGGCTATCACGTTGGCCTTGAACTGCCCCAGTTCAGCCAATGACCTTTCTACCTGTTTCGCACCGAGCGCCACCAAAGCGTTGTGAGCCCAATCCTCAGCTACGGCGTGTACGGTCGCATGCCTCGTGACTGCGAGCTCGACAGCAGCGGGACCTGCTCCCTCATTTGCGCCGAGTACGAGAATTGTCTCTCCGGAATAGAGACGCGCCCAGGTGAGTACGCGTTCGCCTAGGCTGTAATGCGACGATAGAAGTGGCAGGATGTTGATCGGCAGTTCGGCCGGTACCGCGCATGCATCGAGCGCAGAGGCGACCAGATAGTCCGCGGCCCCACCGTCGCGGTCGATTCCCAAGAGACCGGCACCTACGCGGCGACCGAGACCGGGATCGATGATCACTATGTCGCCAAGGCGCCAGGCGGGCACATCTTCGCCCACCGCGACAATCCTACCAGCTACGCCGCTGCCGACGATGCGCCTCTTGTCACCCCCGGTGAAATCGCCGCTTAGCTCTTGCCGGCTTAGGGAGAATGCCATCACCTTGACGAGCACCTCGCCAGCATGCGGTCGCGGAACGGGACAGTCTTCGCGCACCTCCAGGGCGTCCGTCGTTCTTACAAGTGCCCTCATCGTGATCTCCCGGATCTCAATAGTTCGTGACCTGACGCAAAGGAACAGGCTGGCAGACCTAGAATAGGGCAGCACCCCTCCTTGTAGGGCCTTTTCGACTTTTCTGCGCGGGTTTGGAGCCGAAGTTTGGTTCGTTAATCGACAATGGTCAGGCTGTTGGGTGGAGCGCAATATCTGCAGGCGGAGATGATGGCGGGTCGGACTGTGGATTGCGCGAGCCGGCTTGGTTGGCAAGCTCGCTCGTCACGAAGTTGAATGGAGGCTGCGACGATGAATGCTCATGACAGGTCCGGT
Source organism: Mesorhizobium sp. M1396 (assembly GCF_040317725.1). NCBI lineage: Bacteria > Pseudomonadati > Pseudomonadota > Alphaproteobacteria > Hyphomicrobiales > Phyllobacteriaceae > Mesorhizobium > Mesorhizobium sp. M1396. The sequence goes on from NZ_JAMYLA010000034.1 coordinate 13,491, forward strand.
TTGGAAGCTGATCCGCTCTCGCCCCACGACATCGAGAGGCTCGACCGCAGCACCAACCTTGCCGAGGGCCTGCCGGGGCGGGCCTACTATGATCCGTCCTTCTACGAGGCCGAGCGCAAGCATATTTTCGCCGCCGGTTGGGTGGGCGTCGGATTCGCCAGCGACATCCCCAATCCTGGCGACGTCGTTCCCGTCAGCGTTGCCGGATACGAACTAATCCTAGTGCGGCTGAAGGACGGCAACATCAAATGCTATCATAACATCTGCCGTCACCGCGGCATGAAGCTCGTCAAGGACAAGGGTAACGTCAAGACGATCCGCTGTTCCTATCATTGCTGGACCTACGGGCTGGAAGGCAATCTTCTGGCCACGCCCGCCATCGCTGGCGTCAACCAGAACAACGCCGAGAACTTCGACCTCGCCGAGCTGTCCCTGATCGAGGTGCGCAGCGGCCAGTATTTCGACATCATCTTCGCCAACATCGACGGCAAGGCTGTCGAACTCGAGACGTTCCTGAAGCCTGTTCGCGACCGCGTCGAAGGCACCTTCGACTTCTCCCTCCTCAAGCCAGCGGATTCGGCGACGGGCCGCGGCAGCCGGGACTTCGCGGTCAACTGGAAGATCGTTCTGGAGGGAGGGATCGAAGACTACCACCTGCCGTTCGTCCACAAGGCCTTCGACCACAGCAAGGACTACACTTCCGAAATCGGCGGCGAGGTCTATTCGGGCTTCTCGTCGCGGCGCTCACTTGCCGACGCCCAGAAGCGCTACGCCACCAAGGCCTCGGACGGCAATGCGCTGCCCTTCTTCCCTGTCATGGAGGAGACCGGGGTCGCGCACGCGGTCATCCTGTTCATCTTCCCGGCCACAATCCTGACCTGCACGCCGAGCTACGTCTCCGCGTCTCTACAACTGCCGCGCGGGCCCACTTTGACCCACTACACCTCCCGCACCTACTTCATCGGCGATGCGGCCATCGCACCGGAATTCAAGAAGCTGCGTGACGAGAACACCATCTATTGGAAGCAGGTTCTCGACGAGGACGACGGACCCTGGACCCAGGTCCAGGCCATGGCGCCCATCCGCGAGGAACTCAACCTGCCAAGCCGCTTCTCTCCGCACTGGGAAGTCGCCCTCCACAACTTCCAGAAAACCATCGCCGCAAAACTGAAAGCTGCTCAGTAATCAATCCCGTCAAAACCGAGTCGTGGAAAAGCACCGGCATGGACAACACATCGAAGCCACGCAACGCCATGCCGATGTTGGGCATTGCCGATTCCACCACGTTCATGGGCGTCGCAGCCTGCACAGATATCGAAGATCTCGACGCACAAGTCGTCGTGATAGGCATTCCATGCGCCACCCCCTATCCGGGCGCTGTTGGCTACGCCCACGCGAACCTCGACGCACCACAAGCAATTCGAGACGGACTGGCGATGTGGGCTGGAGCGAAGGACCGTTACGACTGGGATCTTGCCGCGCTCCCTTTTTGTGGAAGGGAAGGTCTCGTTCGAGACTTTGGCGATTTGCCAACGCGGCCTGACATGCCAGAGGAGAATCGCAATCTTATCCACGAAACCATCTTGAAGATCATCGACAGGGGGGCCGTTCCCGTCGTGATAGGCGGCGACGATTCGGTGCCAGTTCCAATCATCAAGGCTGTTGCGGCAAGAACGCCAGATCTGACCATTCTACAGATCGACGCGCATATCGATTGGCGCGACGAGGTCGATGGAGAACGCTACGGGCTATCCAGCGTGATGCGGCGCGCATCGGAACAGCGGAACGTCGCCACGATGGTCCAAGTAGGCGCCCGCGGCCTGAGTTCGGCTGGCCACAACGAAATCGCCGACGCAGAAGCTTGGGGCGTGAGATTTTTTCCGGCGCATGTCGTTCGTCAAAAAGGCATCCAACAGATTGTTGAAGCAATACCGGCCGAATCCCGGGTCCACATAAACCTCGACTTAGACGGCCTTGATCCTACAATCATGCCTGCTGTGTTTGTTCCGGCGCCTGGGGGGCTGTTATACTGGGAGGTCGTCGAACTCATCAAGGCTGTCGCGGCAAAGGCAACGATCTGTAGCCTTGCAGCCGTGGAGTTTGTTCCGTCGAAAGATCCGCGCGGCACTTCGGCGTTGACCGCTGGCCGGATCATCTCTTTGGCCATCGGGTCCATTCTTAAAAATGTATCGTCTGCGGCGGCCAGATGAACGGCCGCGCCCATCACCCCTTCGATCGGGGACAGATCACAGGGGGCGCTTCTCCAAACCTGACCTTGGCGCTACGCCGTGAGTCGACCCGCTGCGGCCCTTCTGTTGAGGAACTGCTGCGGCAACTCCTTCCCCCGTCCGCTCGTGGCGCTTGTCGCTAAGCGCATCGCGATTCGGACCTCGATGATCTTCAGCCCGCGCTCGCTCGGACATGCCGTCCGCCGTCACGTCTTCAAACATCATCTCGGCGATGGTGTCGGAAACACGGTCCGCCGCGGCAACCAGCGCTTCATCGAGGTGATGAATGTAGCGGCTCGTGACTGACCCTGCGGCATGGCCGAGCATTGCGCCGATCGTAGGCTCGGAGTAGCCGAGATCGCCAGCTATAGAAGCGAACGAATGCCGAAGCGTGTGCGGAGTGACGCCGACAAGGCCAGCGCGCTTCACCATCCTCAGCCATGCCTTTGGCAGGCCCCCGAAAGACTCTGCTTTGCGTGCGCCTGCCATGACGAACGCCGCACCCGTAGACGGTTCACCGAGAGCCTCCAGAACGACTTTTCCAACAGGGCGGACCGAAGCGCGTTGGCAGTAGTTTTCTCGGATGACAGCCTTTTTTGTTGACCGTCATTAATCCCGTCGAGCGCAGGAAGCTCCAACTATACCATCCCACCGTGCTGGTGCTCTGATTTTGCCGGATGGAACGCGCCTTGCTCTGTCGCAGGGGCCATTGGGGTTTCGCCAAAGTCCAATCCTGCCGAGGCCCGCCGAGTATGGTAAGAGGTTAAAAGGGGGCAACTATGGTGACCACAAAACTCACGCCGCGCGTGCCGCGGAGCCATCTATCCGTACGTGTGCCTTGGCACGATGCCGGCTGGGATGGCACGGTCTGCCGCGCACCGAGTCAAAACTCGAGTTGTTTGGCGCTCAATCGCATTGGCGCCGCCAAGAACGATGAAGTTGAGGAACCGTATGCCGGTCAGTTTCTCGATTCAGTTCCACGCGACGAAGCGCCACCATGTTTCTCGGAGCGGGTTAGCTTTCTGTCGGCCAGACCACAGCATCGTCCGTCTCGCGCGCCATGCCTACGCGCGAACTAGCGATGATCATCGGCACATCCGCGACACCCTCTTTCTTCATCCGGCCTTTTCAGCGGCCGCCACCCCCTTCGGCTGGCTTCTGAAGGACCGCGCATGGGGTGAAAAATGGAAGAAGGGATCGATCGACGCCGGTGCTCTGGCCGAACGGTGGGGCATCGACTCCCATCCCGAATTTGAACCCGACGGTCCTGACTGGCTTTACGATCGCCCCTGGATCCAAGGCCATCGTAATCAGCAGGGCCTGCTCGACGCATTCTTCTCAGCCATTGAGCCGAAAGAGAGTCTCGTCTTCTTCTACGCCAAGCGAACACCCCTGCTCGACGACGATCAATGGATCATCGTGGGAGCCGCCAAGGTGACGTCGATCGGCGACTTGCGCGAGTGGGACTATGAACCCGGCGCCACCAGCCCAATTCGCTCGTATCTGTGGGAGCGAAGCGTCTGCCATACGTTGCGTCCGGACGGGTCGGGCGGAGTTCTCCTTCCCTTGCACGAGTTGCTTAGGCAAGCCGAGGCCGATCCAGCTCTCGACATAAGCGACTGCATCGCCTTCGTGCCGCCTGAATATCGGTCGGAATTCTCCTACGCGAGCGAGCTGGTCTCGCAGGGCACCGCGATCTCTGCACTACTGGCAATGAAAGAGGCGCTCGCGACCTTCGGCCGTCGCTTCGGCGGCGCTTGGGGATCGCAACTGAAATGGATAGACGAACGACTCGGCGAACTATGGGAGCTTCGCGGACCGTATCCGGGACTAGGATCGCTTCTCACGGCGCTCGGCGTGCCGCACGGCCATCAACTCGCTCAGCACGCTTGGTCGCTCGCCGGCAAAAACGGCAACACCTGGACCGCGCTCGGCAAACTTGTTGCGGCTCCGGCCACGGCACCGCGTGATCTGGCACCACAGCTTGCCGCGCTCAAGGACATTTGGACCTACCTGCATTCAAATGGGGGCACCAAACGGCGGACGCTGGCCATGCTGCTGGCCCGGGTCAATCTCTCATCAGAGCAGGCGGCACGCTGGTGGGATCCAGCCGCGCGTGGCGCTGCCGAATTGAGCTATGTCGGCAAACCGATTGCGGACGATGCGATCGTCGCCAATCCCTATCTCCTCTTCGAATGCGATCGAGGACAGGTCGATCCGATAGCCTTCCGCACTGTCGACCAGGCGGTTTTTCCTCAAGCCGCCGTGCTCGACGCCCATCCGGTGCCGGCTCCGTCAGCCATGACGGGCCCGGTCGATGGTCGGCGTCTGCGCGCAGCGACCCTCTCGGTGCTCGAAGAGGCCGCCAACGAAGGGCATACGCTCCTGGGACGCGACATGGTCCTCGCCGCAGTCAAAGGCCTCGCCGTCGAGCCTTCACTTCCAGCGACCACCGATCATTTCGAGATTCACAGCGAGGCGCTCAAGCCGCAGATTGAGCATTGCACACTTGATGACGGCGCGCCCGCATTCCAGCTTGACCGCCTCGCGGCGGCGCGGATGCTCATCGAGCGGACGGTCATCAAACGCGTTAGACAAGGCAGGCGCCTCGACGTTCCGGTCGATTGGCGCGCCGAGCTGGATAGCAATCTGCCGGGTTCCGCGCCTAAAGGGTCACTCGAGGACCAGGGTCGCAAGGAGAAGGCAGCGGCGCTTCGCGAACTTGCAGCGTCCCGGCTGTCGGTCCTGATCGGCGCCGCCGGCACCGGCAAGACAACTCTGCTAAGGTTTCTCTGCCAAGCGGATCCGATCAAGAACGCGGGCGTGCTGCTGCTCGCGCCGACGGGCAAAGCGCGAGTCAGGCTGCAGACGCAAACCGGGATTTCGGCGAAGACTCTGGCCCAATTTCTGCGGCCTCGGAGATATCGCGAAGCGACGCAAAGCTACCACGTGATTGGCGATCTGGAGCGTTCTTCAGGGCATAAGACGGTGATCGTCGACGAGGCGTCGATGTTGACCGAAGAGCAGTTGGCCGCACTCATTGACGCATTGAGTTCTGTCGATCGCATTATATTGGTCGGCGACCCCAGCCAGTTGCCCCCAATCGGTGCGGGTCGGCCATTCGTTGATATCGTCTCGTTGCTCGCGCCGGAAATCGTCGCGCCAGGAGCGCCAAAGGTTGCGCCAGGCTACGCGGAACTGACCGTTGGTAGCCGGCAACGCGGCGCCGACCGTAGGGACTTAGAGCTTGCTGACTTGTTCAGCGGGCGAGCCTCGGGACCCGCGAGCGACGAGATCATTTCGCACCTCTACACCGGCTATAACGGAGGCCATCTGCGTCTCTGCCTGTGGTCGTCCCCCTCTGATCTTGCTTCACTGCTTCCCAAGATCGTGGCGGAGGAGCTCGGCATCGACCCGGCCGATCGCGAGGCGTCTTTCTCCGAGCTTGCGCTCGGAGGCACGCGCAGTGGTGACCATGTCTATTTCAACTTCTGGTCTTCAGGGCCGGCCGCCGACAAATGGCAGATCTTATCGCCGTTGCGAGGTGACGCCGCCGGCACGCTGCTGACCAATCGGCTCGTCCAGAAATATTTTCGCGGCGAGACCCGCAAGGCCGCCGAACTGGCTGATCGTCGCTACGCCAAGGTTTCCCCGCCTATGGGCAAAGACGGCATCATATACGACGACAAGGTGATCAACCTTGGCAACCACCGGAGGACCTGGGTCTATCCGGATGCGGACGCGGACGGCAACGCTTCGCTTTGCTACGTCGCGAACGGGGAGATCGGCATCGCGACTGGACCCTTTAGAAAAAAAGGCAAAAAAACGAACCTCAACAACGTCCGCGTCACTTTCTCCTCGCAACCCGGTTTTGAATATACCTATTGGCCCAGCGATCTCGGTGAAGACGGCAGCCTGCTCGAATTAGCTTACGCACTGACCGTCCATAAGGCCCAGGGCAGCGAGTTCGACACGGTGTTCGTGGTTCTGCCCAATCCCTGCAGAATCCTGTCCCGCGAGCTTCTCTACACGGCGCTGACCCGTCAAAGCCGACGACTCGTGATCCTGTGTCAGGGCGACCCGCATCGGCTGGTTGATTTCCGACACCTGTCCGACGCGGCCCGCCGCCTTACCAATCTATTCGGACCACCTCGACCGATCGTAGTTGGAACGCGGATTTTTGATGGCAAACACATTCACCGCTCACGCCGCGGCGAACTGATGATCTCCAAATCGGAAGTGATAATCGCCAACGAGTTGCAAAGCGCCGGTCTTGATTACGCCTATGAACGTCCACTCATCGTCTCTGACGGCAGCCGTCGATATCCTGACTTCACGGTCGAGGACGCGGTAACCGGCAGCATCTGGTATTGGGAGCATCTCGGCATGAAGGGAGATGCCGAATATGATCGGAAGTGGGCGCTCAAGCTCCAGTGGTATCGGGACAATGGGATCCTGCCAGAAGAGGCGGGCGGTGGCCCCAACGGCATCCTGGTAACTACCGAAGAGCTCGACGGTATCCAGACTGACCAGATCATGGCGCTGATCGCGAAGATCAAGGATGGTGTCTAGGGTTGGCCTCCTTACTCGCGTATAGTCTGCGGGGGCGAGCCTCGGATGGTCGCGGCAGCGTTCGCGGGTCGGCGGCTAGAATGTCATAGGACTCCAGCGGAGACATAGTTGTCAGTTTCATTCACGCTGGGGCGCCAATTGGCCAGAGAAGATTCGAACTAGCCCTCGCAAAGGCTATCGAATTTTCGAATGAAGGCTTCTTGAAGGGACCTGTTGGTCGTGAGCTGCCGTCCGTACGATTTGACGAAATCATTGAAGGCAGGTTGCAGACGATTCCGATAAATGGCCGGAACGCTTGTATCGATAGCCTGTTTAGCTGACGGGTCTACCTGTATACGCCATCGCCCTTTTGTCCGCGCTTCATGTAACAGCCCACACCGGACACAGGCATAAAACTCCCTAGCGGTTCCCGCGCGCGCAAACATAGTTTTGAAGGGCTCATTTGCTTCAAGGAAGCCAACAAACATATTGCCACTATCCGAATATTCATCAGCTCCCAACGGGGGGTCGCCTTTTCGCCGATAGCGGTAAGACTTGCCCACGAGCGTAGAGGCCAGAAATTCAATCAGTGAACAGTGAAGGGTGACGATAGCAAATCCTTCACCCGCCTTTTCCGGCATATTTTCCAATGCCCCAACCGGCTCAAAATACCTGCTGTTCAGACGCGCCAAGAAGAAGTCGCCAAAAGCATCTGTCCAGAGCTGCGGGTTCTTCGATCTTGAGAGCCGGCGTCTGGCCGCGGACCAATCGCCTACCGTCTTGTCGCCGGCGATGCGGGTATCCCTGTGAAGCCTCACAACGTTGCTCCCAACAGCGCCAGAGCCTCTATCCGCGATGGACGATCCTGGACCGGGTCGCCTGCCGTCTGAGTGTTCTCGACTGCAGCGACATACTCCTCCGGCAAAGCGTGTTCGCGCGCTCCGGCCACCACGAGGCGCAGATACCAGTCGTAAGGCTTCAAATCGGGATCGAGAAAGCCATCACTGGCAATGTAGGTGAAGGCCTCAAGCTTTCCCGTTTCATCGCCAGTTCGCACGCGAAACCGTTCCACGCGATCATATCCCTTGCCGGCGCCCTCGAAACGGTCAAGCTGCGATAGCTCGCGTTCATCAAGCTCAAACATCACGCCCACAATCCGCTGCCCAACACGAGTATCCGGGACAAGTGTGGCCTTCCCGGATCCGTCTTGGCCGCGCTTGAAGAATGCGAGCGAATAGTTGCCTGCCGTCGCAACCCCTTTGACCTTTGCCGAAGGGCAACGCGCCTGAAGACGGGCTGTGAGCATATTTGAGCCATAAGCGAAGTACAGCAGCGTAGCCATTTTGAGGAAACTACCACGGAAGCCGGCGGAGACGTATGGACTGCCCGTTGCGCCAACGGACAGACCTTCAAACTACGAATCTGGGGGTCAGGAGTTCGAATCTCTTCGGGAGCGCCATTCCAAGTCGTTGAAATCGTTAACATTTTTGGCGATCAACCGGCAGCGGCACCGGCTTAATTTTTTTCAGCCGGTTTTGAAAGAACGGACATTCCTTCGAGTTATGTCGCAGCTTGGCGTAGGCGCGACCGGGAAAGGAAGTGAAGCCTGACCCCGTGTCCCCCAAGAGCGGCCACGTTCGAAACCCATGCGGCACCAACTGACCGCCGAGTCGTAACCGATAGAGCGCTGCCCTACCCTGGCCTCGTCGAAATGCTCGTCGGTGCACGACAAGCCTTTGCGCCGGTCGAAAGGAATCGCGTGAAGTGCTTGGTCACAAGCGGATGGTCAGAAGAACGTGACCGGAAATGGGACCAGGACCCACGCGATGGGCGGATGTGGTCGTCATTATGACCGGGACCGCGAAAGTCGAAGAAGCGGGACAGCCAGCGTTCCAGCGGATTTGTAGCTCTCGCTGTGACTTTGCCAACGCTGGGAACTGACCTGCGCGGCAGACCCATCTCCCCGACAACAGATCATGACTTCGAGCCTATGTCGGTATCGGTGGTTGCGTGAACCTGCACCGTGGCGGATACATGCTCACGAACTGAAGCGGTTGGTGGAATGATTAGCGGAGTGAGTGAGGCCTTGGCTTCGTCGCGATTTCTATGAGGTCTGGAAGCTCACCTATGGATTGGATCTATCCACAGCACCTCTTCGGGTGCTTCCACAGGTTTGATGTCCAGATTGACGACCACCGGCTCTTGGCCTGACCTGACAAGAACGCATTCCAGCGTCTCGTCGCGGCTGGCATTGATCTCCTGATGCGGCACGTAAGGCGGCACATAGATGAAGTCGCCGGGGCCGGCCTCCGCCACATACTCCAGGCTCTCGCCCCAGCGCATGCGCGCCTTGCCCTTGACGACATAGATGATGCTTTCCAGATCGCCATGGTGATGAGCGCCGGTCTTGGCGTTGGCGTGGATGGTCACCGTGCCGGCCCATATCTTTTCGGCGCCCGCCCGAGCCTTGCTGATCGCCGCCGCGCGGTTCATGCCGGGCGTCTGCGCCGTGTTGGGGTCGAGCGAATTGCCGGGAATGACCTTTACCCCGTTCTCGCGCCAGTCGACTGGCGCGTGGTCGTGGTCATGCTCATCGTGGCCGTCGTGCCTGTGGTCGTGTGTCAAGATCTTGCTTCCTGTTGTCGGCTGTTCACGCCGCGACGCGGGCGGTGATGGTCTTCAGGGCAGCGATGATATCGACCGGTTCGGTGCGCACAAGCCAGTCCGGGCTGACATCGGCAAATCGCACCGTCCTCGATTGATCGATGATCACCGCCGTCGGCATGGGAAGTTCCCAGGTTCCCGTTCCGGTCACCTCGCCGATCGGGTTGCCGCTTTCGAGCGAAACGCGGCGGGAAGGTTCGTCGAAGGAATAGAGGATGCCGAACCGGCGGCCCAGCGCATTGTCCGCGTCCGTGGCGATCAGGAAATCCAGCCTGTGACGGTCCTTGATGTCGTGCAATTTTTCGCCAACTTGCGGACTGATCCCCACCAGGGTCGCCCCCAGCCTGCTCAGCTCCGGCGCAAGATGCTGATTGTAGTAAGGCAACGCGACATTGCAGACCGGGCATCCCGCGAAGCGGAAGAAGATCAGCACCAGAGGCCCGTTCTCGAGAAGACCCTCCAGCGTAAGTGACTGGCCGTCCACCTCGGTCAACGCGAAGGGCTGAACGGTATCTCCTGCTTTGACGAAGGCCGAGCGGTCGGCTGTATCGACGAGCAGGCGGCGCTGGTCGACATTGATCTTCAACCTGTCGGCCGGCATCGTCAGCGCCCGCTTGGCCTGGAATTCGGCAAGGGTTCCGTTGAGCGATTGCACCTTGGACATTGGTCTTCTCCGTGGTGAAGATTGGACGCCGAAGCGGCGCGGATGATCCGGCCGTCGAGTTTCGTTCAGGATAGGTGGCCGAGGCCGCCGCGCGAGAGAAGAAATTGCGCGAAGGGTTTCGCCGCGCAACGAATTGTCTATTTCGGGCGGCCAAGCCGAGGCCAGTTTTCCATCGAACGATCGGGCACGAACTGGCATCTACCAAGCAGCAGTCGGTCACAAGATGCGCGCGTCCGGCTGGGCTCGGCCGCAGGCATGATTTTCTAACAGACAGCAAACATTCGAAACGACAGCGACTCCTTCTCTCTAAAATCTATAAATATTGTAGACATTAAGACGCCTCGGCAGCCATTCGCTCGCGCAGTCCGGTGTTCGTTCGAAAAACTTGGAACTTTCAACGACAAAGGGGGCCTGCATGTCTCACGCAAAACTGGTCGGCCTGATCGGCAGTTTCAACCGTCCCTCCAAATCCTACGCTCTGGTAGAGGCGGTCGCAGGGCTTGCATGCGCCCGATACGGTCTTCGCTCTAGACTCTACGACCTGGCCGATATCGGTCCTTCGCTGGGCAACGCCCGGCGCTATGATGATCTCGACGCGGGCGCGCGGAAAGCCATGCAACACATCATCTCGGCCGATGTGCTCGTCGTCGGGTCGCCGACCTACAAGGGCAGCTATACCGGGCTCTTCAAGCATTTTCTCGATCTGATCGATCCGCTCGCCCTGCAAGGCAAACCGGTAATCCTGACCGCCACGGGCGGCGGCGACCGCCACGCGCTGATCGTCGAGCATCAGCTTCGCCCGCTTTTCGGTTTCTTCATGGCGCATACGCTGCCCAGCGCCATCTATGCGGCAGACAGGGATTTCGACGACTACCGCCTCGTCTCGCAGCCCGTTCGCCATCGTGTCGAACAGGCTGTAGCCGAGCTTGGTCCGTTCTTTCCGCAAGCATTGCATCACGCCGTGGCTGCCGAGTGATGCCGTCGTCTATTGCGGCAGAAGGGATGCGTAGATGACGGTTACCCCGCTTCGTCCAAGGGCTGCAACGACCGCTCGCAAATCCGTCGAGGCGGCGGCTGAATTGGCGCGAACATTTGCCGAGACCGCCGGCGACTTGGATGAGAGTGCCGCATTTCCGCACGAGAACATTTTTCGGTTGCATGATGCTGGTCTTATCGCCCTGACGGCGCCGGTCGAACTCGGCGGCGGCGGGGCGGGTCTCGCCGAAGCATCTGAGGTAATCCGCGAAATCGCCCGCGGCGAACCGTGCACCGCGCTTATCCTGATCATGCAGTACATAAACCTTGCCACGCTGCCAGGCGGGCGCTGGCCCGAACACCTCATGCGCAAGGTGGTCGGCGATGCCGTCGAGAACGGCGCCTTGATCAACGCGTTTCGCGTCGAGCCAGAACTCGGCACGCCGATACGAGGAGGGCTCCCGGCGACAACGGCGCGGCGCACGGCCGATGGCTGGTCGATCAGTGGCCGAAAGATCTATTCGACGGGCGTGGAAGGCCTGAGCTGGGCGATCGTATGGGCGAGAACCGACGAAGATGAACCGCGTGTCGGCGGCTTTCTGGTTCCCGCCAATGCGCCTGGACTGCGCATCGAAAAAACCTGGAATCCACTCGGCATGCGCGCCACCGGAAGCCACGACGCCGTGCTGGAAGATGTGCGTATCCCCCTCGACCATGCCGCCGACATTCGTCTTCCGTCTGAGTGGGATACGCGCGGCGAGGGACAGGCCGCATGGTTCGGCACGCTGCCGGGCGCGCTCTATACCGGCGTCGCGCAGGCAGCGCGCGATTGGCTGGTGCGCTTTCTGAAGGAGCGCGTGCCGACCAATCTCGGCCAGCCGCTGGCGACGATCCCACGCATCCAGCAGGCGGTTGGGGAAATCGAGGAATTGATCGCCGTCAACCTCCGGCTGATCGCATCAGCGGCGCGCGATGTCGACGAAGGGCGTCCTTTCACCCTGTCGGCAGCCGGCCTGATCAAGGTGGTCACGACGGAAAACGCCATTGTCGCCGTCGAAAAGGCGCTGAAGCTTACCGGCAATCACGGCATCTCACGCCACAACCCGCTCGAGCGCCATCACCGCGATGTGCTTTGCGGTCGCATTCACAGCCCGCAGGAAGACACGGTTCGGCTCGGCGCCGGCCGCCTTGCGCTCGGTATCTGACCAGCAAACGACGGAGGTTTTCGTGCCAGTCGAATTCATCGGTTACATCGGAAATTTCAACGCATCGGAGACGATCGCCCGTTCCGGCCCAATCATCAGCCGCGAACACATCGCCGCTGCCGCCGCCATCCACGAGAATGGCGGGTTCGACCGGGTGCTGCTGGCGTTTCACTCCACGTCACCGGAAAGCATCCTCGTCGGCCAGTATGTGACCAGCATCACCCGGAAACTGAAATTGATGATCGCGCATCGGCCGGGTTTCACGGCGCCGACGCTTGCCGCGCGCCAGTTGGCGACATTGGATCATTTGAGCGGCGGCCGGGTCTCGGTCCACATCATCACCGGCGGCAACGATCAGGAGCTGGCGCAGGACGGCGACCACCTGACTAAGGACGAGCGCTATGCCCGCACGAGCGAGTATCTCGACATTGTGCGCAAGGAATGGACCAGCGAAAAACCGTTCGACTTTGAGGGCAAGTATTATCGGATCGCCGGCGGCTTCTCGGAGGTCAAGCCGCGCGGCCAAGATGGCATCCCCGTCTATTTCGGTGGCTCCTCCGACGCGGCGATCGCAGTCGCCGGCAAACATGCCGATATCTACGCCTTGTGGGGCGAGACCTATGCGCAGGTTGCCGAGACAATCCAGCGCATCCGCGCCGCGGCGGACGCTCATGGCCGCGCGCCGCGCTTCAGCCTGTCGCTGCGCCCGATCCTGGCAGATACGGAGGAGGCGGCATGGGCGAAAGCCGACCGTATCCTGCAGCGCGCCAAGGCCCTGCGCGCCAGCGCTTCAGGCGAGCGCCTGATCAACGTCAATGCCAAGAATGGTGTCAGCGGGCCCCCTAACGAAGGTTCGCGCCGCCTGCTGGCGGCGGCCGCGCAAGGCGCGCGCCTCGACAAGCGTCTGTGGACGGAAATCGCAGCGCTGACCGGAGCCAGCGGCAATTCGACCTCGCTGGTCGGCACACCCGACCAGGTCGCGGAGGCGATGCTCGACTACTACGATCTCGGCGTCACCACCTTCCTCATCCGCGGCTTTGATCCACTCGAAGACGCCTTCCACTACGGCCGCGATCTCATCCCGCGCGTGCGGACGCTCGTGGCGGCGCGGGACCGCGCCGCGCCGCATGTCCAGGCGGCCGAATAGTTCCCAGGCGCAAGGTTGGCGGCCCCCACTAATCCAGCACGGCATCCTCAAGGAGAATCGAACATGACCTGGAAGACTTTTGCATCGGCAGGCAGCAGTTCCCTTATCGGCGGGCTTGACCGCCGCTCGTTCCTCAAGACGGCGGGAGCGCTCGGGCTTGCTGCGCCGCTTGGCGCGGTGTCCGCAAGCAGCCTCTGGGCGCAGGCCGTGGCACCGGCCAGCGAGCTGAAGAAGATAAAGTTCGCAACCAACGCCTCGGCCATCTGCCTGGCGCCGGTGTTTGTCGCGCAAGAGCAAGGCATCTTCAAGAAATACGGGCTCGATGTCGAATTGGTCAATTTCGGCGCCTCGACCGAAGCGCTTCTTGAAGCCATTGCCACCGGTAAGGCCGATGGCGGCGTCGGCATGGCGCTGCGCTGGCTGAAGGCCCTGGAGCAGGGCTTCGATGTGAAGATCACGGCCGGATCGCATGGTGGCTGCACGCGTCTCGTCGCGCTGAAATCGAGCGGCATCACCGATCTCAAGCAGCTCAAGGGCAAGACGATCGGCATTTCCGACCTCGCCAGTCCCGGCAAGAATTTCTTCTCGATTCTGCTCCACAAGGAAGGGCTCGATCCGATTGCGGATGTCGAATGGCGCCAGTATCCCGGTGAGCTTCTGCAACTCGCCGCCGAAAAGGGCGAGATCCAGGCCATCGCGGACGGCGACCCCAAGGCCTATTTCTGGCTGCAGGATCCGAAATACATCCAGGTCGCGTCGAACCTCGACCACGGCTTCGAAAACCGCGTTTGCTGCATCGTCGGCCTGCGCGGCAGCCTGATCCGCGATGATCTCCCCGCCGCGCAGGCGCTGACCCGTGCGCTGCTCGAAGCGCAGGACTGGACTGTTGCCAAGCCCCAGGACGCCGCCAAGGCCTTCCTGCCGAATGCACCCAAGGACAAGACGGTCGACGAGCTCGTCGGCGTACTGCTTTCGCAGACGCACAATCACAATCCGGTCGGCGCCGATCTGAAGCAGGAAATCGCGCTCTATGCGCAGGAGCTGCGTGACGTGCAGGTGTTCAAACAGTCGACAGATCCGCAGGAGTTCGCTGAGCGCGTTTATGCCGACGTGCTGACGGCGTAGGAGATGCTACGATGACTTCGATTGATCCATCGCTTTCCGGGCATTCTGAAACCTCTCCTCTGGAGGGAGCTCCCGCGCGAACCGGTGCGGGCATATGGGTGTTCGGGCTGGCAGCAGCGGCCAGCTGGGTCGGCGTGGCCGCGCTGATCGAACTCTGGCCGGAGATCATCCCGCAGCCTTACGGCCGGGAGCTGGCGATCATTTCGCTGGTGATCGCGCTCGGACTGATCGTCGTCGCGGCAACGGGGCGGCTCTTTGGAGCCGCCGCAATCACCACCCGCTATTATGGACCCTGGTTCGTCGCAGCCGCGATCGTTGTCGGGGGCTGGGAGATCGTGACGGCAAAGACCGGCGTTTTGCCCGTGCCCTTCTTCTCGTCGCCGCAGAGCATTCTGGAAGTGTTCTTCGACGATTGGGGCCGGCTTGGCATCAGCGTCTGGTATTCGGTGCTTTTGCTGGCGAAGGGCTATTTCTTCGGCGCTGCCGCGGGCTTCGTCACCGGCGTGACCATCGGCTGGTCGCGGGCGGCGAGCTACTGGGTGCATCCGCTGTTGCGGCTGATCGGACCGCTGCCGGCGACGGCCTGGCTACCACTCGCCTTCTTCATCTTTCCGACCAGCGGCTCGGCCAGCGTGTTCCTGATCGCGCTCGCGACCGCCTTCCCGATGACCATCCTCACCTGGTCGGGCATCGCCAGCGTCAACCGGGATTATTACGATATCGCCCGCACGCTCGGCGCAAAGCCATCATTCCTGATCCTGAAGGTCGCGATACCGGCTGCTCTCCCGCATGTCTTTGTCGGACTTTTCATGGGTCTCGGCACGTCCTTCGCAGTGCTCGTTGTCGCCGAAATGCTCGGTGTGAAAGCAGGCCTCGGCTGGTACCTGCAATGGGCTCAAGGGTGGGCCGCCTATGCCAACATGTATGCGGCTCTTCTGGTAATGGCGCTGATGTGTTCGAGCCTGATAACCATTCTCTTCAGAGTGCGCGACTGGACGCTTTCGTGGCAGAAGGGCCTGGTCAGATGGTAGCTCTTGCAACGAACACCATTGCAGCGTCCGCCGCTGCCGGCCAGAAGATCGATATCCAGAGCGTCTTCCATCAATTCGAGCTCGAGGGCGAGCCGCTGCCGGTGCTCGACGGCATCGATTTTTCGGTGGAGCCAGGATCGTTTGTCGCGCTGCTCGGCCCGTCCGGTTGCGGTAAGTCAACGCTGCTTCGCCTTCTCGCCGGGCTCGACCATCCGACCAAAGGTGACTTGAAGGTTGATGGTGAAAACGTCGGCGATCCGGATCCCTCGCGCATCATGGTCTTCCAGGATCCGACTTTGTTTCCGTGGCGCACGGTGTGGGACAATGTAGCGCTTGGCCTCGAAGCCCGAGGTATCCTGAAAAAGTCGCGCCAGCGTGTCGATGATGCCATCCAGCTCGTCGGGCTTGACGGCTTCGACAAGGCCTATCCGCATCAACTCTCAGGCGGCATGGCGCAGCGTGTGGCGCTGGCCCGCGCCTTGGTGAACGAGCCGCGCCTGCTGCTGCTCGATGAGCCTCTGGGCAAGCTGGATTCGCTGACGCGCCTCACCATGCAGACGGAGCTTGTTGGGCTTTGGCAGCGCGCCGGACTGACCGCCGTTCTCGTCACGCATGACGTGGAGGAAGCGCTGTTCCTGACCCAGCGTGTGCTGATTTTTGGCCCGCGCCCGGCGCGCATCGTCGCCGATCTGAAGGTTGATCTTCCCTATCCGCGCCATCGCGGTGACCCGCGCCTTGCCGAACTTCGGCGCGAAGCGCTCGGCCATCTCGGTCTGGCGGCGACCTGGTAACCGAACACGGATTGGAAGCCCCGATCATGGAGAAACTGAACCGCAGCCTACGCGCCGCCCTTGCAGCCGCCGCTTTTGCGATTTCGTTGCCCGCCAGCGCTCACGTCACTTTCGAGAACAAGGAGGTGGAGGCAGGACGCCCCGTCAGGTTCGTGCTGCGCATTCCGCATGGCTGCGCGGGTTCGGCGACAACCGCCATACGAATTGCGATTCCCGACACGCTGAGCGGCGTGACGCTCGAGCCCAAGCCCGGCTGGACGCTTTCGGCCGCGACCGGCGATGCGACACCTGTTCAGGTCGCGGGCGCCGGCAACGGCAATGGCGGCCTGCAAGAGAAGGAGATCGCCTGGACTGGCGGCAGGTTGGAGAACGGCCAGCACGACGAATTCATCTTTTCGGCGACGGTCAGCGCGCAGGCTGGCACGATCTACGTTCCGGTCGTGCAGGAGTGCGAGAAGGGCGTCGAACGCTGGATCGAGATCCCGCCGGCCGGCGGTTCGTCCGAAGACCTCAAACATCCGGCGCCCTCGGTCCGCGTCCAGCCTTGACCCTGCCGACCAGAGCGGCACTCCTGGCGAAGGCAATGGTGGCGATCTTCGCCGCCATTTTCGTGCTGGGGTTTTGCGCCGGCTCGGCTTTTGCCCACGCGACGTTGATCACGGCCGAGCCCGCCGACGGAGCGGTTGTGCCGGTTGCCCCGCAAGCCGTTACGCTGCGTTTCTCCGAGCCGGTACGACCATTGGTCGCGCGGCTGATCCATCCGGGCGGACACACCGAAATCCTGAAAGACATCGATGACAGGGGCTCGGTCATCGTGCTGACCCTGCCGCCAAACCTCGAAAGAGGCACACATATCCTGTCCTGGCGCGTGGCATCGTCCGACGGCCATCCGATCGCCGGCGGGCTGCTGTTCTCGGTCGGCGCGCCGAGCGCGGTTGCCCCGCAGGCCGTCCAACAATTCGATCTCCCGGTTCGGATCGGCCTCTGGTCGGCACGATTTCTGCTGATGCTCGGGCTGATCGTTGGCGTCGGCGGCGTGGCCTTCGAGGCCCTGATCGGCCGCTCTGGCCCAGGACAATGCCGGATCGTGACGGGGTCTCTCTTCCTGGGCCTGGCCGCGACGCCAGTGCTCATCGGGTTCCAGGGCCTCGATGCGCTGGGCGAATCCGTTCCAGCCCTGACCCGGTCCGAAGTCTGGAGTGCCGGCCTCTGGGCAACGAGCTATGGCCGCTCCACGTTGCTGGCGGCGACGGCACTGGCCCTCGCCTATGCGGCCGGCGAGGCCGGCCGGACGCGGTTCGGCCTTTGTCTTGCCGCCCTGGCGCCTCTGCTGGTCGGCGTGGCGGTCGCCAGCGCCGGTCACGCCTCGACCGCATCGCCGCGATACCTCACCGTGCCTGCCGTCTTTCTCCATACGGTGTCGGTCTTGCTCTGGATCGGCGCATTGGCGCCACTCGGTATGGTGCTGGCCCGTGGAGATGCCGCAGCGTCTCTCGCGCTCAGGCGCTTTTCATCCGTCATTCCGGTGATCGTCAGCGTCCTCGCTCTGTCCGGTCTGCTGCTTTCCGTCGTGCAGGTGCAAACCGTCCCGGCTTTGTGGAATACCGACTATGGCCGCGTGCTTGTGGCCAAGCTCGCATTGGTTTTCGTGCTGTTCGTGTTCGCAGCGATCAACCGTTTCTATTTGACCGCTCCCGTGATTGCCGGCGACGCCCGCGCGACGCGGCGGCTGACGCGCAGCATAGGGACTGAGATCGCCATTGGGACAGCCATTATCGCCGTACTCGGCCTGTGGCGTTTCACGCCGCCGCCGCGCGCGATCGCGGCAAATCCCGCACTGTTTGAGGCGCAGGAAGTCCATGCCCGGAAGGACGGCGTCGGGGCCAACCTGTCGATCCATCCGCCCATCGTCGGGCCGGTCAGGATCGAGATCCGTGATCTCAATCTCGATGGAAAACCGCTCACACCGATCAGTGTCAGCGTCGATCTCGACAAGCCGTCTTACGGCATCGGCCCGTTCACACGCGACGCGCGCCCGATCGAAGGGCATGGCTATCTCGCAGACGGGTTCGTCTTGCCTCTCGACGGGTTCTGGATCGTGCGTATAACCATTGTGCTCTCGGAATTCCGGTCGGTGACGCTGATCGACGTCTTTGATGTCCGCAAGAGCGTTCCGACAAAAACTGGATGAACACGCCGAAGCCTCCGCCGGACAGCCGCGCCGGAGAAATCAACTCCCCAATACGCCGCGAATTCGCAATCATATTTCTAGTCTATAGATTTGATAAAATTTAGGTTGATGTGACGTTCGGCCGTTCGCGCAAGATGATTTTCGTATTCGGCCTCATCGACCGAACAGGAGATTGAGATGTCGAAAAAGCGCCAGTTGAAACTCGGGTTCATGCTGCATGGCGTCGGAATGGGATGGGGCGACTGGCGTCACCCGGACGCCGACCCGACCGCGAGCACCAGCTTCGAGTACTACAAGAGGCAGGCGCAGCTCGCCGAAGCCGCCAAGTTCGATTTCCTCTTTGTTGCCGACAGTGTTTTCATTACCGAAAAATCCAGCCCGCATTATCTCAACCGCTTCGAGCCGCTGACGATCCTGTCGGCCCTGGCCGGCGCGACTTCCCATATCGGCCTCGTCGCCACGCTCACCGCCAGCTACAGCGAGCCCTTCAACGTCGCGCGCCAGTTCGCCTCGCTCGACCACATCAGCGGCGGTCGCGCCGGCTGGAACGTGGTGACCTCATGGCTTGAAGGCAGCGCGGTCAATTTCAGCAAGTCCTCGCATCTGGCGCACGACACGCGCTATCGGCTTGCCGCCGAACATCTCGATGTCGTCCAAGGTCTGTGGGATTCCTGGGAAGACGACGCGCTCGTTCACGACAAGGCGAGTGGCGTGTTCTTCGATCCGGCAAAGCTTCATCCGCTCAATCACAAGGGCGAGTTTTTCCAGGTCAAAGGGCCGCTCAACATCGCCCGCTCGGCGCAAGGCCAGCCCGTGATCTTCCAGGCTGGTGCTTCCGAAGACGGCAAGAACTTTGCGGCCAAGCGCGCCGACGCGATCTTTGTCCACCATGACGATCTCGACGAGGGCAAAACCTACTACCTCGACACCAAAAAACGCGCTGCCGGTTTCGGTCGTGATCCCGACGAACTCGTCATCCTGCCCGGAATCCGCCCGGTGATCGGGTCGACCGAGGAGGAGGTCGAGCGCAAATACCGGGAATTCGCCAACCTGACCTCCATCGAGAACGCGCTGTCGATGCTCGGCCGCCCGTTCAACGACTATGATTTTCTACAGCACGACCTCGACGCGCCGTTCCCGGATGTCGGAGCGCATGGGGCGAACAGCAACCAGAGCACATCGCGCAAGATCCTGGAAACCGCGGCGCGGGAGAACCTTACGCTTCGCCAGGTCGCGCTGCGCTTTGCGACGCCGCGCACCGAATTCGTCGGGACGCCGGAGCAGGTCGCCGATGCGCTCCAGCGCTGGCTGCAAGAACGCGGCTCCGACGGTTTTGTGATCAACGTGTCGTTGCCGAAGGAGTTCGACGTCTTTGTCGAGGCCGTCGTTCCAATCCTTCAGGCGCGCGGCGTCTACCGCACCGAATACGAAAGCGAGACGTTCCGCGGCAATCTCGGCATTCGCGTTCCGCCCAACCGTTACGCCACGAGTGTCGCCGTGGCGGCCGAGTAAGCCTTCTGCCGCCCCCCCAGCAAATTCCTCCCACAAGCTGAAAGTGAACCCTCCCATGACCGCCATCTCCCGTCGCACATTCAGCCTCCTCGTTGGCGGGCTAGCAGCCGTCGCGACCCTCTTAACGCTGCCGGCTCTCGCCGCCGAAGACCTGAGCAAGGTCGTTCTGCGCGTCGGCGACCAGACCGGCGCGACCCGCGCCAAGCTGGAAGCGGCTGGTCTCCTCAAGGACGTGCCTTATCACATCGAATGGTCTGTCTATCCGGCCGCCGTCAACCTGCACGAGGCGCTCAAGGCCGACGCCGTCGACATCGGCCAGGCGGCGGATTCTCCAACCGTCAGCGCGATTGCAGGCGGCTCCAAGATCAAGGTCGTCGCCAATTTCTCGAATGGCGGGCTCGGCAGTTCGCTGATCGTTCCGGCCGGCAGCACGATCAAGACGATCCAGGATCTCAAGGGCAAGACCATCTCGCCGACGACCCGCGGCAGTGTTGCTCACTATTTGACACTCGGCGTGTTGAAGAGAGCCGGGCTGACCACCAGTGATGTGAAACTCGCCTTCCTCACGCCGGCCGACGCGAGCGCCGCCTTTCAGTCTGGCAGCATCGATGCCTGGGGCACGTGGGGCATCTACCTGGCGCGCTCGGTCGGCACGCTGAAAGCGACTGTGCTGATCGACGGGCCGGGCATCAACACCGGAAACTTCGTGCTGAGCGCGACCGACGGCGCGCTTGCCGACCCCGGCAAGGCTGCCGCGATCGCCGATTTCTCCGACCGCATCGAGCGCGGCTACAAATGGTCGCTCGAAAACAAGGGTGCGTTCATCGATTTCTATGCGGGCTTCACTAAGCAGGACAAAGCCCTTGTCGAAAATATCTATCCGATAGAAGCCGCATACAAGCGCACGCCCATCGACGACACATTCGTCGCCTCGCTGCAGAACGTGTTTGACACGTGGAAAGAGGCCGGCGTGCTAACCGGCTCGCTCGACCTCCGCGACTACGTCTATCGCGGCCTTCCGATCAACTGAGGCAGATTTGAGGAACAAAGGTCGATGAACTCGATCGCGACGATCACCATCGCACCAAGCGCCGCCGAAAGACATGTGCCTGGTGAACCGGCAGGGTTGGCCAGGCAACGCATCGAGCCGGCCTCGGCTTCCGCGCGCAGCCTGCCGCGCTGGGTGAGGCGGGCATCCGGACCAATCGCTCTTGTCCTGCTTTGGCATATTGCCTCGCTGACGGGCGCTTTGCCTGGTGAAGTCTTGGCTGGTCCGTCCACGGTGATCTCCAGCGCCGTCAAGCTATTCCAGACAGGCGAATTGCAGGCAGCGATATGGGTATCTCTCGTCCGTGTGCTGATTGGCCTGGCAATCGGCGGTACGGTCGGGGTGGCGCTCGCTGTGCTGGCGGGGCTGTTCCGGATCGGTGAAGATCTCATCGACGCGACGATGCAGATGGCGCGCACGCTGCCCCATGTCGCGCTGATTCCGCTGCTCATCATCTGGTCTGGCATCGGCGAAGCGCCAAAGATCGCGCTGATCGCTCTGGGCACCGCTTTCCCGCTCTACCTCAACGTTTATGCCGGCATTCGCAACGTGGATTCGACGCTGATCGAGGCCGGTCGCACGCTCGGGCTTTCACGCGCGGCAATGATACGGCATGTCGTGCTGCCGGGTGCGCTGCCGAACGCACTGGTTGGTCTTCGCTATTCGCTCGGCGTTGCGTGGCTGTCGCTCGTCTTCGGCGAGCAGATCAATGCCGCGGCCGGCATCGGCTATCTCATGGCCACGGCTCGCGAGTTCTTCCAGACCGACGTCATCGTGGTCTGCCTCGTCGTCTACGCACTGCTTGGGCTTGCGGTCGATTTCACGGTCAGAACTCTAGAAAAGGTGTTCCTCGCATGGCGGCCAGCGTTCAGCGGAACTTGACAGTGGTCGAGACGGATGCGCCTGTGCGCGTATCCGAACGGCCGAAGGTTGCAGGACAGGCGGTCAGGGTTCGTGGCCTCACGCGTCGCTTCGACGAGCGCGAGGTGTTGAAGAGCCTCGACGTCGACATCGCGCCGGGCGAGTTCGTGGCGCTTCTCGGCGCCAGCGGCTGCGGCAAGAGCACGCTGCTGCGCATCCTCGCTGATCTCGACCGCGAAATCATCGGTGAGGTCGAGGTGCCGGTCCGCCGCGCCGTCGCGTTCCAGGCGCCGCGCCTGATGCCATGGAAGAAGGTGTGGCGCAACGTCGTGCTCGGCCTGCCGGGGCGGCCTGACAGGGCGCGCGCGCTGGCCGCGCTCGAGGAGGTTGGCATCGGCCATCGCGCCGACGCCTGGCCGAAAGTTCTGTCCGGCGGCGAGGCGCAACGCACCTCGCTCGCACGCGCGCTGGTCCGCGAGCCCGACTTGCTGCTGCTCGACGAACCTTTCGCCGCGCTTGATGCGCTGACGCGCATCAAGGCGCAGGACCTGGTAGGCGAACTCTGGGAACGGCATGGCTGCGCCATTCTTCTGGTCACGCATGACGTGGAGGAGGCGGTGCTTCTCGCCGACCGGGTCCTTGTGATGAAAGACGGCATCATCGCGCACGAGGAGCGGATCGACCTGCCGCGCCCGCGCGACGTCGCCGATCCGGTCTTTGGCAGAACACGCGGCAGCCTTCTCGACTGGCTGGGGGTGCGACATGGAACTCACGGCAATGCCTGAAGGTCTTGGACGATGAGCCGGTCGCCGGAAGAGACGCTTGGATTGACCGCTGACGTGCTTGTTGTCGGCGGAGGTCTTGCCGGAACCTGGGCGGCGTCTGCCGCGCGTCGAGCCGGCGCTTCCGTCATCCTAGTGGATAAGGGTCATTGCGGCACCAGTGGCGTAACCGCGACTGCGGGACCGGGGCATTGGTGGGTGCCTCCCGATCCTGCGGAACTCCGCGAGACCACGATCCTCAACCGACTGAAGACCGGCTTTGGCCTCAACGATCCGGAATGGATGGCGCGCGTTCTGGCGCTCACTTGGGAAAGCCTGCCGACCCTCGAGGGCTTGTACGACTTTTCCACGGACGAGAATGGCGTGAAGCAGTATCGCGCCTTGCGCGGCCCGGAATACATGCGCGCCCTGCGCAAGCTGGTGGACGGTCTTGGCGTGACCGTTCTCGACCACAGCCCGGCGCTGGAATTGCTCCAACGTGCCGACGGCTCGGTGTCAGGCGCGCGCGGCATCCGGCGACAGGCGGGCGGGGACTGGCAGGTCAATGCCGGCGCTGTGGTGATGGCCACCGGTGGCACGTCGTTCCTGTCGCGCCTGCTTGGCTCGCACACCAATACAGGCGACGGCTATCTGATGGCGGCGGAAGCTGGCGCCGAACTCTCCGGGATGGAGTTCACGACCTACTATACGGTCGCGCCGGTACGCTCCACGATGACGCGCTCCATGTCCTACGCCTTCGCCACTTATTACGACGAGGACGGCGCGGTGATCCCGATGCCGCCAGGCCCGGATACAACGCGGCCACTGGCGCGTGCCATGTTGAAGGGACGCGTGTTCTGCGACCTCGCTCGCACGCCCGAGGACATCCGTGCTCAGGTGCCGACGATTTCGCCGAACTTCATGTTGCCGTTCCGGCGGTGGGGCATCGACCCCTATAAGGATCGGTTCGAAGTGACCTTGCATGGGGAAGGGACGATCCGCGGGATCGGCGGGCTCCGCATTGTCGGCGAGGATTGCGTGACCTCTGTTCCGGGCCTCTATGCCGCTGGCGATACGGCGACTCGCGAACTCGTTGCGGGCGCGATTTCGGGAGGCGGCAACATCAATTCGGCTTGGGCGGTGTCGTCTGGTCAATGGGCCGGAAGGGGTGCGGCGCGCTTTGCCGCGGAAAATCCTGCCGCGCCGGGCGCAAGACCCATCGGGCAGGCGGGCCTGCGTCCGGCCACCGTGCCGAGCGATGTCGATCTCGGTGCGGCGCAGTCCGCCATACAGGGCGAGATGCTACCTTACGACAAGAACGTCTTCCGCAGCGGTCACGCGCTGAAACGTTCGGCCGAAACGCTCGACGCCGCCTGGGCGGAGTTCGATGCGCGCGCCCGCGGCGTCGGCGATGCGCTGCTGAGAACTCGGGAGACCGCGGCCATGCTGGCCACGGCGCGCTGGTGTGTCGCGTCGGCTCTGGCACGCGACGAAAGCCGCGGCATGCACCAACGCGAGGACCGGCCGCAGACCGATCCCCGTTTCAACCGGCGCATTCTCGTCGGCGGCCTGGACAAGGTCTGGACAAGGTCCGACTACGGCCGCGCATTGGAACTCGCATCATGATCGAACTCGTCATCGCCGAGCGTTGCACGGGCTGCAACGCCTGTGTCGAAGTCTGCCCGACCAACGTGTTCGAAGTGGCAACCGGCGGCTTGCCGCGCATCGCCCGGCAGGCGGACTGCCAGACCTGCTTTATGTGCGAACTCTATTGCCGGGAAGACGCGATCTATGTCGCCCCGGACTGCGAAGCCCCTACCCTAGTCGACAGCGACGTGATCGTGGCCTCCGGTCTGCTCGGCGAGTTCCGCCGCAACCACGGCTGGGACGAGTGGGCAGCCGATTCGCGCTATACTAACGAACATTGGCGGATGGAGAGCGTGTTCCTGCGCGCACGGGATATGGCGATCTCCGAGGCGGCGGCGAAACGGAAGGATGGAAACTAGCCGTCGGGCAAGTGAGGATCGTGCGACCTGACGACGGGAGTGTTTGATGATTTTGGCTGAAGGTGTAGTGCAACCGAGGCGAGGCAGTAAGAACTTGCCCCGAGGCAGCTTTCGGGCGAGCTTCCTCAAGCCGCCGGCTGCATGGCCGCCCTCAGCAGCATACCGAATAAATCGCGCGGTTCGTCGGGATCGGCGAGCAGGTCGAGTTCCTCGTAGAGGCCGGTCGCCTGCAACTGGTCGCGCACATAGCGCAGCGCCGAAAAATCCTCGATGGCGAAGCCGACTGAATCGAACAGCGTGATCTGCTTGGCGTCCTGGCGGCCTTGCACCTTGGCGGTGATCACTTGCCAGAGTTCGGTCACGGGATGGTTGGGATCGAGCTGCTGGATCTCGCCCTCGATGCGTGTCTGTGGCGGGAACTCGACGAAAATGTCGGAGCGCAACAGGATGTCCTTGTGCAGTTCGGTCTTGCCGGGGCAATCGCCGCCGACGGCGTTGATGTGGACGCCGGAGCCGACCATGTTGTCGGTGAGAATTGTGGCGCACTGCTTATCGGCGGTAACCGTCGTGATGATCCCGGCACCTTCAACCGCTTCCTGCCCGGTTTCGCAGATGGTGATGTCGAAGCCCATGCCAGCCAGGTTCAGCGCGCATTTCAGCGAGGCCGAGCGGTCGATGTCATAGAGCCTGAGCCGGTCGACGCCGGTAAGCGCCTTGAAGGCGATCGCCTGGAATTCCGACTGGGCGCCGTTACCGATGATGGCCATGGTGCGCGCGCCGCTTGGCGCCAGATACTTGGCCGCGACAGCAGACGTGGCGGCGGTGCGCAGCGCGGTCAGGATGGTCATTTCGGTCAGCAACATCGGGTAGCCGCTGCCGACGTCGGCGAGCACGCCGAAGGCAGTGACCGTCTGCAAACCCTGGCGCATGTTCTTCGGATGGCCGTTGACGTATTTGAAGCCATAGAGGCGCCCATCGCTGGTCGGCATCAGCTCGATGACGCCATCGTGGCTGTGCGAGGCGATGCGAGGCGTCTTGTCGAAAAGTTCCCAGCGACGGAAGTCTTCCTCGATGTAGCTGGCGAGTTCGGTCAGGAAGCGCTCGACCCCGATAGCAATCACCAACTTCATCATGCGATCGACGCTGACGAAGGGGACGATGTTCAGCTTTGCCGTGGTCATTATCAAAAGCTCCCGGAATGGCTGCGGGTGGGGCGGTCCATGATACGGCGGCCCATCAGGCTCGCCGTCAGGTCGACCATAAGCGTCGCGGTGCGGCCGCGCTCGTCGAGGAAGGGATTGAGTTCAACCAGATCGAGGCTGGTGACCAAACCGCTGTCGGACAGCATCTCCATCACCAGATGCGCCTCGCGGAAGGTGGCGCCGCCGGGAACCGTGGTGCCGACCGCCGGCGCAATTGACGGGTCGAGGAAGTCGACGTCGAGACTGACATGTAGCAGCCCGCCTTCCGCCGACACGCGCGCCAGGAAGGCGCGCAGCAGCGGCGCGATGCCATGCTCGTCGATGGCGCGCATGTCGTGCACGGTCACGCCCGCCTGGTTGAGCGCGCTGCGCTCGGCCGGGTCGACGCTGCGCAGGCCCATGGTGCAGATACGCTTGGGATCGACCGCTGCCGGCAGATCCGGAAAATAGCCGCTAAAACCCGGCTGGCCGCTGGCGTAAGCGAGCGGAACACCGTGCAGATTGCCGCTGGCGGTGGTGTCGAGCGTGTGGAAGTCCGGATGCGCGTCGAGCCACAGCACGAACAGCGGACGCCCGGTTTGGGCAGCGCGGCGGGCGAGGCCCGACACGGTCCCGGCCGAGATCGAATGGTCGCCGCCGAGAAAGATCGGCATGGCGTCGTCGCTCGCGGCGTAGGCAGCTTCGGCAATGGCGTATGTCCAGGCCGATATCTCGGGCAAGGCCTTCAGCGCCAGGTTGCCATGTATGACGTGCCTCACCGGAATTGCCTGGACGGCGCCCATATCCTCGACAGCGTGACCGAGGCCGGACAGCATCTCAACAAGGCCGGCGGTCCTCAGCGCACTCGGCCCCATTTCGCATCCCATTCTGCCAGCGCCGTCCTGCACCGGCGCCCCGACGATTTTGCAACGCATTGTTTTTTCCGCGGCCCAAGTTTCGAATGATCGCGAGAAGATCATGGCGAGCCGGCGATCTGAACAGGCAAAATTGGCAATTCGGGAAGCGTGGTTTATCGTAATGGCACCCAAACTGATCAAAATGGTACCCCGATGGATTCGCTCGACGAACGGCTTGTGACCTTGCTTCGGCATGACGCTCGGCGCAGCGTGTCGGATCTCGCCGTCAATCTCGGCGTCTCGCGCGCCACGGTCAGGGCACGTATGGAGCGGCTGGAACGGTCCGGCGACATCATCGGCTACACGGTGGTGCTGCGCGCGGACGCGGTTGATCAGCGCATCCGCGGTATCATGCTGATTGAGATTGAGGGCCATGCCGCCGACCGCGTGGTCCGGGCGCTGGGTGGCTTTCCGGAAGTCTCGACCATCCATACCACCAATGGCCGCTGGGATCTGGTCGTCGAACTTGGGACCGCATCACTGACGGATTTCGATGCGGTGCTGCGGCGCATCCGACTCATTGCCGGCATAACAGGCAGCGAAACCAGTTTGCTCCTGGCGACGCCGCGCACGACCCGAGCGCGACTGACCTAACGGTGGCGCTTAGCCGTTGCTGCCGGCCAGAAACTGACGGAAGCGCTCCGATCGGCTGGCAGTGAATAGCTCGCCTGACGGTCCTTCATCCTCGACCAGCCCCTTATGCAGGAATACGACCTTGCTGGAGACATCTCTGGCGAAACCCATCTCGTGGGTTACGATGAGCATCGTCCTGCCTTCCTCGGCAAGCGCGCGCATGACACGCAAGACTTCGCCGACAAGTTCGGGATCGAGCGCCGAGGTCGGCTCGTCGAACAGCATAACTTTGGGCCGCTGGGTAAGCGCCCGCGCAATGGCCGCACGTTGCTGCTGGCCGCCGGACAGGTGGGCCGGATAGTGGTTGCGCTTATCGGCAATCCCGACCTTGACCAGCATCGCCTCCGCCTCTTCCACGCATTCCGCGCGAGGACGTTTCTGGACGTGGATGGGCGCCTCGATCAGGTTCTCGAGGATCGTCATGTGCGACCAAAGATTGAACCCTTGAAACACCATGCCGACGCGAGCGCGTATTGCTTGGAGCTGCCGCAAGTCGGCCGGGCGCGTCTTGCCGCCCTTTTTCTCGAGCAGGATTGTTTCGCCCCCGACCTCTATGCGCCCTTCATCCGGAACCTCCAGCATGTTGATGCAGCGCAACATCGTTGATTTTCCCGATCCGGAAGAACCAAGGATGGAGACCACGTCTCCCTCCCTGGCCTCCAGGGAGATGCCCTTCAGAACCTCCAGATTGCCGAAACGTTTACGGAGCCCGGTCACGCTGACGGCCGGTTGATGCGGGTTTGTCATCATGCACCTCTGTGCAGGGCGTCGGCGGACACCGGTGGCAGTCTCAAATGACCAGTCAGACCGTAGTCAGCCCACTGAAGAAGCCGCGTGACGAGGAAATTGATCAGGAGGTAGATGGCCCCCGCGACAACAAGAATTTCGATGGCGCGGAAAGACTGGGAGATGAGTTTGGCGGCAAGGCCCGTCACCTCCATCAACGTGATGATCGATGCCAGCGACGTCGCCTTGACCATGAGGATGAACTCATTGCCGTATGCTGGCAGTGCCTGACGCAGGGCAAGGGGAAAGACGATCCGTCGGTACAGCACGGTCGTGCGCATGCCACAGGCGCGTGCCGCTTCGATCTGGCCTGGCGGCACCGACAGCAGAGCGCCACGAATAACCTCGCTCGAATAGGCAGCCGTGTTCAGGCTCAGGGCAATGAGGGCGCACCAGTATGGTTCGCGCAGGATCGGCCAAAGAAAGCTCGTCCTGATAGCATGAAACTGTCCGAGCCCATGGTAGATAAGGAATATCTGGACAAGGAGCGGGGTAGACCGGAACACGAAGACATAAAACCGGGTTGGCCAGGCCAGCATGAAGATTCCGGACAAGCGCGCTAGAGCAAGGGCGACTGCCAGTACAGTTCCGAGCGCCACCGACGAAACCGCCAGTTTGAGCGTCAGTGGGACCCCTGTCAGGAGCGTCAGCAGCGTCTCGTACAGGAAGGAGAAGTCCATCATACTGGCCTCGTTCCACGCGTGAGGCGCCATTCGGTCCGCCGTAGGAGCCATCCCGAGATCGACGAGATCACCAGATACAAAACAGCAGCGGCAAGGAAGAAGGTGAACGGCTGGCCAGTGGAACCGGCGCCGATTTGCGCCGTCCGCAGAATTTCCACGAGGCCAGTGACAGAGACAAGCGCGGACTCCTTCAGCACCAGTTGCCAGACATTGCCGAGGCCCGGCAGCGCGTGCCGGAGCACCAGTGGGGCCACGATCCTGCGAAACAGTGTCAGCTGCGACATGCCGCTTGCTATCGCCGCCTCGATCTCGCCTGACGAGACCGCCCGATACGCCCCGCGCATGACCTCCGTCTGATAGGCGCCCGATACCAGGCCGATGGCAAGCGAACCAGCCAGGAAACCGGGTAAGCTTATGAAGCCAGATGCTCCAAACAAACCGCCCAGCGGCGTCAGCACGGCACTCGAGCCAAAATAGAACAGATAGATCACGAGCAGATCGGGTATGCCGCGAAGGATCGTCGTATAGGCGTCGGCAAGGCCCCGGGATAAGTAACCACCCTTGAGCTTTGCCCAGGCGCCTGTCGTACCAATCAGCAGGCCTATCCCGAACCCTGTCAGTGCCACCGCCATGGTCATTACGGCCCCATGAAGTAGCAAAGGCCCCCAGCCATTCTCGCCAAACCCAAGTAGGAAGCCGGAGCCCATCACCCTGTGGCTCCCTGCTGCTCGTGCTGCGCGGCATGAATTGCCCCAGAGGCGATCGCACCGTTCGAAAATCGGGCGGGACTGAAAGCTGCAATTGAGAACGCGCTTTTGCCGTCGGCGATCATCTCGGAGATGACTGAACCCACGATCGGTCCAAGTTGAAATCCATGACCGGAAAAGCCGAACACATGCCAGAAGTTTTTGGCGACGGAGCTTGCACCGATGATCGGAAGGATGTCGGGCGTAACTGCCTCCAGCCCTGCCCATGTTCGAACGATGGTCGCCTGACGCAGAATCGGGAAAAAATCCCAGACTGTTCGCGCACTTTCGACCATGCGGTCAGCCACGGTCAGCGTGGTTCCGGCATCGAGGTCCGGCTCGCCAAGAACGCCGCCGCCGATGACCACCGTGCCGACTTCCGTCTGCTTCAGGGATAGCTTGCGGTCGATGCCGATGACGACGGGATCGAGAAAGCGCTGTATGCGCGAGGTTACCATAAGGGTCAGCGCGAGATGCGTGCTTGGCAATTGTTCGCCGATCATCCCTGCGATCTGCCACGCCCACGCACCACCACAATTGACGACAATGTCCGCATGCATCTGGCCTCGTGTTGTATCGAGCTGCCATTTCGAACCAGCTTCCGCCACATCGGTCACACAGGTGTGCTCATAGAAACGGGCGCCAAGCTGCTCTGCCCTGGCACGGAAGGCCTGTGTCGAGCGAAACGGATTGGCGTGGCCGTCGCGACGGGAAACAATGCCGCCAATACACATGTCTGATAGTGTCGGGACCAGTCGCCTGACACCCTTGGCATCGAGCATTTCCTCCAAATCGTAACCCAACGCCTTCATCTCGGCGGTCCGCTGCGCGCACCAGGCGAGTTCCGAGGCGCTTGCCGCCACCCCCACCTGTCCGACGCGGCTGATAAATTCGCAGGTTTCAGCCAAGTGCGATCCGAGCAGCCTGTCCAGGTTTTCCCAGATATCCATCGCTGCGATCGACAGCGGGATTTCAGCGACGTCCCGCATCAATTGCCTGACGCCACCGGCATTTACGCCCGAGGCATGGCGGCCCACGATATTCTTTTCCAGCACGATCGGCTTGAAACCCTGCTGCGCCAGATGAAGCGCGATGGAGCAACCGTGCAGGCCTCCGCCGATGATGATGACGTCTGTTTGCATGGTCCCCTAGACTCTCTGGCTGGGATCGCCCGAACTGGCAGACAGTTCAGGGTCGCATTCGGCATTCTGCAGATGAGCCAGTTGATCGAGTGGCAGTGGTTTGACCGGAATGCGGAGCCGGAAATAGCCGACATCCTTCATCGAGAGGCCGCGGTGCTCAGCCAGGATTCGCGCGATCGTCTGGCCACACATGCGGCCCTGGCATTGCCCCATTCCGCATCGGCTTTGAGATTTGAGCTGATCGAGTTCGACAAAGCCCTGGCCGTCGATCAGTTTTCTGATCTCCCCAGCGGAGACCTCTTCGCAGCGGCAGACGATGTCAGCGTCGGCCGGAGTCCTGATCGCCTCAGAAGGAGAATAGAGGTGGTCGAGAAGGCTGCGCAGGCCTACCTGACGGGCGAGCGCCTGCTTGTCCCCGGTTGCCAGCCGGTCTCGTTCCTTCATCGATATCAGCCCAAGTCGAAACGCTGTTTCCAGCGCGGCAAGTCGCCCGGAATGTGGCGCGGCCTTTGCACCTCGGGTACCCGCTCCATCGCCAGCAACGGCGATACTCTCATGGCTGGTGGTGCCCCATTGATCGACAACCGGTGCCCAGGCCACTTGCGCCTCATCCCATCGATGTGCGCACCGCAGGCTCGCGGTCAACTGGATGTTCGGGATCACGCCCTCGTGCAGAAGAAGAGCAGACGCATCCACTCGATGGCGCTGTCCTCGGCTTTGAAACGTGACCGCTTCCAGTCGGTCCCGGCCTTCAGCTCGGATGTCACTTGCATGGAATACTGGAACGCCGGAGGATTTGATCGCTCGGATCCACTTCAACCCGTCAAGCAGATCGCCGGCGCCAGCACGCACTTGTGACAGAAGCCGGATTTTCGAAAACCACGACGTGGGTTTCTGCGTCTGAAGGATTGCCCGCAAAGGTGCACTAGCAGCAAGCAGTTGCAGAGCGATGAGATAGACAAGCGGTCCAGAGCCGGCGAGAACCGTGTCTTCATCCGGTACGATGCCGGCGGCTTTCATCACGGTCTGGACGGCGCCTGCCGTCATAACCCCCGGCAGCGTCCATCCCGGCACGGGCACCGACCGCTCGGCAGCCCCAGTTGCGATCAGCACGCGGTCGGCTTTGAGAAGATAGGCCTGCCCAGATTGTGAAACACCGATCTTGCCGCTCGGCGTGACCTGCCAAACCGAACTCGAAGGCTCGTAGCGAACTCCACTTTGGCGGAAGCCCTCTACCAGCGCGTTTCCCTGTCCATAATGCTTTCCCAGGATTTTCAGCAGGCGCCAGGAAGAGCGGCTGACCGCTTCGATGTTGCGATAGGCTTGGCCGCCTGGAGTGGGCTGCTCGTCAAGAAGCACGGTATCGATGCCGAGGCCTGCGGCAAGTGTGGCGGCCGCCAGGCCCGCTGGACCACCGCCAATGACCGCAAACTGGCATGTTCTTGGCAATGTCATTTGTCTTCCAATCTGCCTGTGCCCAACTGAGACCGAACGATCATTCCGTCGGCAACAATCGACAGGCACGCTTGACGGTCCGACTTTCCGTCGATTTCCACCAGGCAATCGAAGCAGTTTCCAATCATGCAGAAGGGCAAGCGCGGCGATCCCGAAACGGGTGTCGTTCGGAAGTGATCGACGCCAGCAGCAAGCAATGCGGCGGCGACACTTTCTCCGGCCTGGCATGAAATCGCCTGACCATCGAAGACGATCGTCGCCGTCGACGGCACTTCGTTGAGTCGTCGAAATTTCATAGCGCATTTCTTCTCGAGTTCGGTTGTCGCTAGAGCCTGAGCCCGCGCTGCGAATGAAGCCAAGCCCCATTGAGCCGCCGCGGAGCCTCATCGTGCGGTGCGAGCGATCCGAGGTCGCTTGCACGGGTCATGTCAGTCCTTGACCGAAATATCGGCCCCGAACCATTTTTCCGTCAGGGCCTTGTTGAACCCGTCGGAATCCACCGCGTGGATCGCCGTGTTGAACTTCTCCTTGAGCGCGGTATCGCTTTTGCGAAGCGCAACATTCGTCGTACCGCTGCCGAGCACGCCTTCGACGAACGTTGGCCCGACCAACTGTGCACCACTCAACTCGGGCTTGGCCAAAGCCGCGTTGAGGACCGTGACGTTCGCCATGACGAGATCAACCCTGCCTGCCACCAGGTCGAGGTTCATCTCATCGATCGTCTTGTAGGAACGGATGGTCACCGCATCCTTCAGGTAGGCATCGGCAAAGAGCCCAGCCGTCGTCGATCCCTGAACGCCAAGAACCTTTCCTTTGAGGGAAGCAGCCAGATTTTCGACCACCTTTCTGGAGCCGTCGGGATTGGTGCGCAGGTTGAAATCCTCCCGCGCCGGAACGACGTTGTCGAGGCCGCTCTCCTTCATGGCCATGAACGCGTTCGGTGCCCTGGAATATGGATCGGAGAAAGCAGCGACTTTCTGACGATCGGGTGTCACCCCCATGGACGCAATGATAGCGTCGAACTTCCCTGCGTTCAGCGCCGGCAGCATTCCATCCCAATCCTGCCCCACAATCTCGCATTCAGCCTTCATGCGACGGCACAATTCCTTGGCAAGATCGATCTCGTAGCCGGCCAGGCTCCCGTCGGGGAGCGTGTAGTTCCAGGGTGCATAGGCACCTTCCGTGGCAATACGGATGTGGGTGACATCCTCAGCCCAAGCTGAGCCTGCCGACGGCATGACGGTGAGAGAAAGGACGGCCGACAACAGAATATTCTTGATCATGTGAACCCCTTTTTGTTGCCGAACAGCGACCGACACATCCGAAATGAATCGGAAAATTGAATAGGGTCGGTGCGAGCGACAATCGACCCGCACCTGCGCCAAGCTCGTGAAACTGTTCGATTTAGTCTGCTTTGTGCAGACCTCGTTGGAGTTAATTACAAATCGCCGCTCCGTTCCAATACGAAAAGTTGCGCAGCGTATAGGAGTTACCTATGGATTTGACTCATCACTTCCGAGGAGCGATCCATGAACTACAAGCAGCTTGAGGCGTTCCGCGCTGTGATGGAGGCGGGAACCGTGACCGGCGCGAGTGAGCTTTTGCATATCGCCCAGCCATCGGTCAGCGCGCACATCTCCAACCTTGAACACGCGTTGAAGATTCAGCTGTTCATACGGCGTGCGGGTCGCCTGGTTCCAACCGCAGAAGCGATGCTGCTCAACGAGGAGGTTGGCCAGATCGTCAAGGGCATGACGCGGATTCGTCGCTTGGCCGATGACATTACCCAACTTGAGGCCGGCCGCCTCACCATCGGTGTCTATCCAGCACTTGCAAGTATCGTCCTGCCGCGTTTTCTCAAGGATTTTGCCGGACGCCATCCGAAGGCTCGGATGAGCATTTTCCCCAGCGCCTCACCGAGGATCGCCGAGCTGACCGCTGGGCGGCAGATCGACGTTGGTCTCATCCAGGCGCCGGTGGTCGACATTGCGATCACCTGCGATCTGATCTTCGAGGCCGAGTGTGTCTGCGTGGCGCCTCTCGACCATGCCTTTGCCAACGAAGAAATCATTGGCCCATTACAATTTGCGGAGCAGGCTTTCATCGCCTTGGGGCGAGATGATCGTACCAGGCAGGATATTGACCGCGCGCTCGCCGATGCGGGCATCTCCATCGACTGCCGTTTTGAAACTCCCTTCGCCGATACAGCCTGCGCGCTCGTCGCACAGGGCCTGGGAGTTTCGATCGTCGATCCGTTTTCTGCAGCCCGGTGGGAAGGCCAACTCACCATCCGACCTTTCGCTCCTCGACTTCCCTGTCACATCTACATGACACGCAACCGCACGCAGGTGGCATCGATGCTGCAACAGGTATTCGAGCGGGAGTTCCGAACCGCGCTTGAAGATAACCGAAGTGGCAATGTGAGGCTGTTTTAGCTGAAGCAGGAGGATCACATGCAAACTGGGTCGCGACGCTTTAGGCCGCACACTTGCGATTATCCATCGGGTTGACGAACTCGCGACGAAAGGCCAGCCGAGCTCGCCACGGCCAAGCTGAGGCGAGCGCGGCGCCGACGGCCTTAAAGGAAAAAGGGCGTACAAAGCGCAAGCACCGAAATGTCCCCTGACGGGGACAAGCCATCTCGTGCTGAAGCCGGTTCGTGACTCCGAGACCGGTTCAACAGGGCGGCCTAAGGAGCGTTAGCATAGCGCCGCCGCAGGCGGGACGCGGGACTGACCGCCCCCGGCGAGGGGTGCCATTCGGATCGCAAGTCGCGGGCTGGCGGTTGGCGATTGAGGTTTGCCCTTGTTCAAGGTCCCGAGTGAGGTTTTACCAGCACGCTTGGATCGTTGAGGTAAGGATCTAGAACCGTCTTTGTCTTCGCATGCTGGGTGTTTGGGTTGATCAGAGTAGGAGATCGGACCAGCCCTTCCTTCGAGATGCTCGTGTCGTGGGCGGTAATGTGGCCCGCCCAAATTGACCCTTCGGCAGCCGAATCCTTGACGATGGGGCTGTTGTCAAGGCCAAATACACCGCTACCGGAAACGTCAAGTCAGCAGCCTTTCCATCCGAGATGCCGCGCTGCTGCTGCCATTCGGCATAGTGGCGCGCCGGTGCAGACTTGGCTCAAAGCGCATCCTTGATTCGAACCACAATGGTGAATCATCAAAGCAGGGGATCAAACACGTAACTCTTCGGTCATCGGTTCTAAAACCTATGGGAACGGTCGGCCTTGTCCTTCCATAGGCGGGCCTACCGAGCCCCTTTCGATGATGGCAGTCGGCAGAATGAGCTTTTCGGGCGGTCGAACTTCGCCCTTCAGACGTCGAATAAGAAGCTCCGCGACGCTTTTGCCAAGCGCATAGTCGGGCTGGTCGATGACGGTAATCGGCGGGGTTGTCACGCTCGTCCAGTCCGCATCATGGAAGGTGATCAGCGAAATGTCCTCGGGAACCCGCAAGCCGTGCTGGCGGATCACCCTGAATATCTCCAGCGCTATGACACTGTCGGAGGCAAGGATCGCCGTCGGCCGATCTGGTCCGGACAGCAGCCTGTCGGTAATCCTGCGCGTTTCGGCGGGGCTTGTCGCACCAAGGCGAACATAACGTTCTGGCCGCTCAATTCCGGCATCTCGACACACGGTGAGGAAACCGTCGATGCGCTCGCGAATCGAAGAGGTGTATATTTGCCCGAGATCGCGGTACTCACGCCCTTCGGCGTCGACCGCGATCACATAGGTAATCTTGCGGTGGCCGGCATCCGCAAGAATGCAAATGGTGATGCCGCGATCGTCGGCGGTGACAGTGTCGACATCCAGATCGGGCAGCGCCCGGTCAAGCAGGGCAAGCGGCCGGGCTGAACGGTGGATGTCGCGCAGATGCGAGATATCCCGCAATTCCGACGGCGTGACGATCAGCCCGTCGACGCGCTTGCCAACCAACAGCCGCACAGCTGCCTTTTCGACTTCGATCCTCTCGCCGGAGTTGGCCAGAATGACGTTGAATCCGGCTGCCCATGCCGCATCGGTGATGCCGCGCACCGCGAGGCTGAAGAAAGGGTTCTCGATGTCGCCGACAACCACCCCGATGATGCCGGACCGGCCGGTCGTCATGCTGCGGGCTAGCTCGTTTGGACAGTAGTTCAGTGTCTTGGCGGCGGCCATGACGTCCGCGCGGATCGCATCGCTGACGACGCCGTATCCGCCGAGCACGCGCGCGGCCGTCGCTTTCGACACATCTGCCGCGCGGGCGACGTCCCTGACTGTTATCGACCGGGGATTGGGCGCGGTTGTTTTCATCGGAACGCGATCATCCGGTCCGCGCTACGCAGGTGGCAACCAGGCGGGAAGCGCGAACGCTATTTTGCTGGGTGTGGATAGCCGAAGGCTCCCTCCCACTCGCAAGCAGCGGCCGCTGACTTCGCTCCATGCAGGAGAGATGCCTCGATGGCAGCTCCCTGGATTGTGGCGGAAAGGAAGCCTGCTATGAACGCGTCACCCGCCCCCATTGTGTCGACGACCTTGGCTTGAACGATCCCTTGGCGGAAAGTGGATCTGCCGTCACTGAAGACAGCGCCACGTACGCCTTGGGTAACGCACACCATCGGTGCGCCGAGCGAATGGAGTTCCCGTATGAACGCCTCTGTCTCTGGGTCGTTCATGTCCGAGGCCGAGAGGAAAGCAGTCGTCACGAGCGGGCAGATCGCGGCGAAGTAATCCTTATCGCGACCGGTCGAAAAATCGTAAGAAAGGCGCCGCATGGGAGCGAATTCGGGGCAACTCTGGCTCAAGATAGCTGAAACACGACGAGTGGACGTTTCCGAACCGCTTAATCAGAGACAGATCGGATTCATCCATGCGCAGGGCGAGACGCTTTCGCACGCCACCGTGGTTGGATCCGACGAAGACACGATCGCCGTCCACGAGAGTGACTCTGGCTTTGCCAGTTTCGCCCCTGACGTAACGCGTATAGTCGTCGGAGAGGCCCTCGGCGGCCATGCAGGATTGAATGTGCCTGCCTTCCTCGTCGTCTGCCAGAATTCCGAGATAGACCGTATCTGCCAGTCCGGACCTTCGAGCAAGAACGGCCACGTTGAGCGCATTTCCACCCGGATAGTAGACGCCCTGGTCGAGATAGTAGTCCACAACATTGTCGCCGATGCCGACCAAGCCGCGTTCGCGGGAGAAGTTCGAATCCATTTTGATGCCTACGACGAAGAGAAAGAAAAAGGCGGAACCGCGGTCGGTTCCGCCCCCTTTGTTCCTAGTATTCCATCTTCCACATGAAGCGACGAACAGTCAGCGGATGGCCCTTGGCTTCTGATAGCTTGTCTGCGTAAACCCGCAGGACGGGCGAGAAGACCCGAGGTGCAAGGTACTCGGACACTGTTCCAGGCAGCGAGGTAACCCCGAGATCCTTCGCGTCCAAGACAGTCACGCGCTTACTGTATTTTTGCACGAAGGTAAGCGCGCGCTCGTCCATCGGACGGGATGGTCCCACACCAAGAAGCTGGATGAATGGCACGTCGAAGTCTGTGATCTCGAACGGCCCGTGGAAATATTCGCCGGCGTGAATCGCTGCCGAGTGAACCCACTGCATTTCTTGCAAGAGGCAAATGGCGAAAGAGTAGGCCGGGCCGTAATTCGCTCCCGAAGCCATCGTGTAAATGACAGCCTCACGTTTGTGGGCCTCTGCAAATTCAGCGACCTTTCCAAGATGCTGCGAGACGAGGTTGTCCACCAAAGCAGGCAGCGCGGCGAGGCCCTCGTCGAGATCATCGATCTTGGTGTTGCCTTCCCGAATTTTGAGAATGCCAAAGGTTAGTCTCGCCAACACTGCGGCCTGGTGTATCGGCGACATGGTCATGGGCGAGAAAAAATAGGAGACGGTAAATTCGGAAGCTTGATCGAGAGGGCTGCCAAGGTCATGCGTCAGCGAGATCGTCAACGCACCCGCCGCGCGCGCGATTTCGACGGCTTCGACCGCTTCGGGGGTCGTGCCCGAATGAGAAAGGGTGATGACGATCGAATTCTTGCCGAGGCGTTTCGGTGCCCGCGCTTTGAACTCGGCCGCATTGAGGGCGTTGCCAATGATGGCCTTTGCCTCGCGCTCCACGATGTACTGGTTGGGGAGCATTTGGGCATAGG
This sequence comes from Mesorhizobium sp. M1396, assembly GCF_040317725.1. Lineage (NCBI taxonomy): Bacteria > Pseudomonadati > Pseudomonadota > Alphaproteobacteria > Hyphomicrobiales > Phyllobacteriaceae > Mesorhizobium > Mesorhizobium sp. M1396. Next base: position 51,939 of record NZ_JAMYLA010000034.1, read on the forward strand.
AGCCGCCACAGGCAACGAAGAAGATGTCAGTGACATTTTCCCGAGCCGCCACGGCATTCAACGCATTCGCAATTTGCGTGTCGGTTTGTTCGGCAGTCATGTCGAGTCCTTACTTGTTTTGACGAGGTTAAAGGCGCGCGTTTGCGCTATGTAAACCGCGCTATCTGGGGGCGCGGGATCTGGAAAGCTGACCGATCACGATCAGCAGTATCGAAACGGTGACGAGACAGGTGGAGATCGCGGCGATCGTCGGATCGACCTGATCCCGTAGTGAATTGAACATCTTGCGATTCAGGGTGGCGCCCGATCCGGTCGAGATGAACATTGCCACCACGACTTCATCGAACGAAGAGAAGAAGGAGAACAACATCGCCGACACTATTGAGAATCTTATCTGCGGCAGCGTAACGGTAATGAAAGCGTACAGTCGGGTCGCACCGAGGCTGCGGGCCGCTTGCTCCTGGTTCATGTCGTAGGAGGCGAACCCCGACGTCATGACAATCATGACGAACGGCAACGCAATGGCAGTGTGCATGAGAGTCAGGCCGAGCGTCGTGTTTACGAGGCTGAGACGCGCAAAGACGAATAGAGAACCGACGGCAAGTAGGATGACGGGGATAGCGATCGGCAGAGCGAACAAGCCCCAGAGAGCGGTCTTGAAGCGTATCCTGCCGACCCAAAGGGCATACGCTGCGGCCGTTCCGATGATCGTGGCGGATAACATGCTGAGGATGGCAACGTTGACCGAAATCAATGTTGCTCGCATCCACGCCGGCGACGTGAAGTAGCTCTCGTACCACCGAAGAGAGAAGTGCTTGGGGGGGAACTCCAGAAATTCCGATCCCGAGAACGACATCGGGATAACAATCAAGGTGGGCGCTACAAGAAACGCTATCGCGAAGATGGTGATGATGTACAGCCAGAGGCGCTGCAGATGCGTGACTTGCGTCATTGACGCAGGTTGAAGCAACCATTTCATCGGAACATCCCCTGTCCGGCTCTTCTGCCGACATAGGTCGCCACGAGGATCAGTAGAATGGTGATCACAAGCAGAACGATTCCGAGCGAACTGGCAGCGCCCCAGTTCGTGTAGAGGCGTGCAGTTGCATCGATGCGCATCGCAGCCATGATCACCCTGCCACCGCCCAGCACCGCTGGAGTGACGTAGAAGCCCAGGCACAGGACGAACACCATCAGGATGCCTGCGAGGAATCCGGGCAACGAAAGCGGGAAGAAGACGTCGCGAAAGGCCCGTGCGGGTGTGGCGCCGAGGTTAGAGGCGGCGGCGATTAAATTTTGGTCTATCGCTTTCATCGAGGAGAAGAGGGGTAGGACCAGGAAGGGCAACATGATCTGTACCATGCCAATAATCGCACCCGTCACGTTGTGACTTAACTCGAGCGGCTCCTTGATCAGCCCAAGCCCAATCAGGCCATTGTTTATGAGGCCGTGGTCCTGCAGCAACACGAGCCACGCGTATGTCCGGACGAGTACGGGGGTCCAGAAGGGCAATAGGACAAAGAGCAATGCCCAATTCTGCAGACGCTCCGGCAGATGCGCTAAAATGAACGCCAGCGGATAGCCGATCGCAGCCACCATGATTGTGGTGAGAAGCGAGATCCGGAAGGTGATGTTAAAGACCTCGCCATAGACTGGAGTCGTCCAAAGTCTCGCGTAATTTTCGAAGCTGAAGGAGCCGTCCTCCCCAACAAAGGAAAGATAGAGCATGACTCCAATCGGCAGAAGGATAGCGCATGCGAGGAGAGCTATGCCTGGCAGGAGAAGGGCCTCAAGACTGAGGCGTTCCCGCCTATCGGCCTTTCGAAGCACTTCACGGTTTAAGCTGCTCGACTGCGTGGGGGTAGGGCTTGTAGACATGTCAACGCCCCCTGTCGTCGCGTACGACTCGGCTCTCGCTCTTGTGTAGACTGAGCACGATCGGACTGCCGACAGCGGGCAGGTCCGAATTGCTTGCCTCGTTGAGGTGGCGTCGAACCGTTATCAACTCCCCCCAGCGAGACGGACGAATGCCAGGCTGCTTTCGCCCTGGAAAAGGACGCGCTCCAACGAGCCGTCAAAGTAATTGCGGTCCGGCCGCTTTTGATCGGCCTTTCCAACCTCTAGTTTTTCCGGCCTAACGACCAGAAGACCAGGCGCTTGCCCCGCCGTGCTATCGGCGACATCGAGCAACTGGTCGCGATAGTAGGGCGCGCCATCTCGGATCGAGACGCTAAGCAATGTGGACTCGCCGATGAATTCGGCGATGAATGCGGTTTTCCTCCCCTGAGAGACACGATTGTGCCGCCAAGGTCAGGCATTTCCGTCCACCACTATGCGGCGGCGCTTCATGGCTATGCTGCCAGCTCCAGCACGCGCTGCCAGCGCGGATGCTCGTGCAGTGGCGCAAAGTCAGAATCCTGCTTCACCCATGCCTTGGTCTCGTGGTTTGCATGAGGCAGCAGGCGTTCCAGCAGATCGAGCGCACGATCGAGCTCGCCGAAATGACAGCAAAGGCAGGCGGTATTGTATTGCGTCAGAATGTCGTCCGGATCGATTGCCAGCGCACGTGCCGACCATTCCGTGGCACGTTCGGTCTCCCCGATCAAGGCGAGAGCATTTGCGCCGAGATAGGCTGGCCGGGGGTTCTCAGGATACTTCGCCAATTCGCGCTCGGCGCGTAACACGCCTTTGCGACCCGCTTCCCTTTCGTCTTCCGGCCGCCCTAGAGAACGATAAACCTGCATAAGCAGAAGAACAGACTGGTAGTCATCGGGCTTGATCTCGGCGGCCCGCTCGTAATGGTGGGCAGCCCCTTTGAGCTTACCTTGTGCATAGCACGCACGCGCGTAGAAATAATGCGCTTCGAATAGATTGGGATCACTTGCGATAGCCTGCTCGAACTCCTTTTCGGCCTCTTCATATCTTTGGCCGACCGACAGAGCGAGGCCACGCGACGCGTGTGCTTCTGCCAGTCCACTTTCGATATCGAGCGCCTTACCGCTGTTGGCCAGAATGCTTTCGAGAGAAACTTTCTCGTCGTAATTTAGGAATAGAAAGGAGTCGCAGTCGGCGATGCCCGCATAGGCGCGCGCATAAAGTGGGTCGAGTTCGATAGCTTTGCCGAACATCCGCTTCGCCAGCACATAGTAGGTTTTGGACGTTCGGTGAAAAAACTCTCTCCCCCTCAGATAATACGTATAGGCCTCTACATTGTCAGTGGGAGCCGCCCTGATCGCCTTCTTTTCGGCCGGCAGCAGCTTGACCTTGAGCTGATCGACGATGGTGTGAGTGATCTCGTCCTGGATCGCGAAGATGTCGGTGAGTTCACGGTCGTATCGGTCGGCCCAGACGTGACCGCCATCAGCCCCGTCGATAAGCTGTCCCGTGATACGGACGCGCTGACCTGCCTTCCGTACGCTCCCCTCGAGCACGAATTTGACGCCGAGTTCCCGCGCCACTTGCTGCACCTTCACGGGCTTGCCTTTGTAGGTGAATACCGTGTTGCGGGCGAGGACGTGGAGGCCAGAGATTTTCGACAGGTCGGTGATGATGTCTTCGGTAATTCCGTCGGAGAAATACTCCTGCTCGGGGTCGCCGCTCATATTTGTGAACGGCAGGACAGCGATTGAAGGTTTTGCCTTCATGTGGCTTTGAGGAGATGCTGTTATCGCGCTGTCCTCAAAACTGAACGGCGCGGCGAGTGCGACGTGGTAGACCCTGACCGGCCGGTCGATGTTCTTGAGCTCGTGTTCCCCCATGTCCTCGAAATCCAGATCAAGATTCTTGCCGAGATGGTCGCGAACCGCACCGGAGATCGCAATGCCTCCGGGCCGGGCGATGCTTTCAATTCGCGCCGCCACGTTGACGCCGTCGCCGTAGATGTCGTTGTCATCGAAGATTATGTCGCCAACATTGATGCCGATGCGAAATTCGATGCGGCGCTCCTCTTGCACGTCGGCGTTGCGCTCGAGCATCCTGCGCTGGATGTCGGTCGCGCAAGCGACAGCGTTCACGACGCTCTGGAATTCCACCAGCATACCGTCGCCTGTGAGTTTCACGATCCGGCCCTGGTGCTCGGCGATCTTGCCGTCGACCAGTTCTCGCCGATGCGTCTTGAGCGCCGAAAGCGTGCCGCCCTCGTCGAGACCCATGAGCCGGCTGTAACCGACCACATCGGCAGCAAGTATCGCGCTAAGTCTCCGTTCCATGCGCGGCTAGCCTGTTTTTTTCGGCGGGTCAGGGTAGCAGGTTCTCACAGCAGCGGCATCACACTAAATACGGTCCTCGTAACACCGGAAGGAGAAGGCATTCAACTTAGGTGCAGACGAGGCGAGCCACGGAGATAAAGCGGAAGCGATGAAAGCCCCTGCGTCAAGAGTGTCACCGCGGCCTCATGGCTTTTTCTACGGCGATCACGGAGCGTCCGCTTCCTGTACCTATCCGAAGTTGACAGGCACGTTCTGGACCGAGCCGGCGGTAGGATTCGGCTCTGCCGTACAGCCGCGGAGCGTTCTACGTCGCCGTTGGGTGGAGGACCGCTCTTCAAGTGTGGCTCTCGGAACGACGTGGTTGCCGGACTTCCGGTCTTTCAGCTTCAGTCGACGGCCAAAGGAGGCTTTTCCCGACGGCGGAATGACAATGCGCGCGGCTATACGGCCGCGCGCTTCAGTTGTCGGGGGTCCGACTGATCAGATCGCCTGACCACCCGAAACCTCGATCCGCTGTGCCGTAACCCAACGGTTATCCTCGCCCAGAAGGCTTGCCACCATCGGCCCGATGTCGTCGGGCAGACCCACGCGGCCAAGCGCGGTCATCCCTGCGAACTGCGCGTTGACTTCGGCATTGTCGCGCACCAGCCCGCCACCGAAATCGGTCTCGATCGCTCCGGGCGCGACCGTGTTCACTGTGATCCCGCGCGCACCCAGCTCTTTCGCCATATAGACGGTCAAGATTTCGACCGCCCCCTTGGCGGCCGCATAGGCCGAGAAGCCCGGATAGGACACGCGGGTCAGGCCCGAAGAAAAGTTCACGATCCGCCCGCCATCTGCGATGAGCGGCAGAAGCGCCTGCACGAGGAAGAAAACGCCCTTCACATGGACGTCGAACAGACCGTCGAACTGCGCCTCGGTGGTATCGCCGATTATGGTGAATTCGCCGTGGCCGGCATTGTTGATTAGGTAATCGAAGCTGTCGCGGCCCCAGGTCTCTTTCAGCGCCGCGCGCAGGGTCTCGGCAAAGGCCGCGAAGCTGGCGACCTCGCCGAGATCGAACTGCAGGGCAACCGCCTTACGGCCCAGGGCTTCGATCTCGGCCACAACCTCGCGAGCCTGAGATGCGTTGCCGCGATAGGTGACGATCACGTCGCGGCCATGCTGCGCGATGCTGACAGCGGTGTTGCGGCCGAGGCCGCGGTTGGCGCCGGTGACAAGTGCGATCTTGGTCATGCGGGAAGTCCTTTCATCCGAAGCGATGGGGACAACATGCGGCAAGAGCGTCTCCAGTTGTTGCCGATTCCTCGCGTAGTCTTGCCTGTTCCTGCAAATCTGGATCGGCCTTGCGGCAAAGATTTTCCAGAATGTCCGGATTTCTTGCCTGATCCTTCTTTAGTTCTTGCCTGAAACGCCACCACCCTTCAACTTGCCCCCATGAGCCGAACGCTTCTCGACCTTGTGCGCAGCTTTGCCGACACTCATGCCGACCGTTCCGGGGCGGCGTCGACGCCTATTCCCGGCATGACCGCGATCCGCGCCACGCAGCCCGGCGAATTGCAGGTCGCTGTCAATCGGCCGCTGGTGGCCATGCTGTTACAAGGTGTCAAGCGGGTCACGATAGGGGCCGAGACATTGGAATTCGGTCCGGGCGAGTCGCTGCTGATCTCGGCCGATGTGCCCACGGTCAGCCAGATCACGCAGGCAAGCCTCGGCGCGCCCTACTATTCGCTGGTGCTGGAACTCGACCCCGTCCTTATGCGGGAACTCGCGGTCGAGATGGCGGCGGTCCCGGGCGATCCGTGCAAGCCTGTCCGAGTGGAGCCGACCGACGCAGATGTCGCCGATGTGGCCCTGCGCCTGATGCGGCTTCTGGACCGTCCCTCTGCCCTCCCGGTCCTGCAAGGGCCGTTGCTGCGCGAGATTCATTTCTGGCTTCTGGCGGGACGGCACGGATCGGCTCTCCGCAGCCTCGGCGGGGCCGATGGCCATGCACAACGCATCGCCCGTGCGGTCGCTATGATCCGCGAAAGCTATGCACGGCCGATCCGCATCGAGGAACTGGCCGAGGCCGCGGGGATGAGCACCTCGTCCTTCCACCAGCATTTCCGCCAGACCACCACGCTGTCTCCCTTGCAATTCCAGAAGCAGTTGCGCCTGATCGAGGCTCGGCGCCAGATGCTGGCCGATGGCATGAGCGTGAGTTCGGTGGCTTATGCGGTGGGCTATGAGAGCGTGCCTCAGTTCACCCGCGAATATGGCCGTCTGTTCGGCAAACCACCGGCCCGCGACATACGACAGGCACAGATGGATGCGTAGTCTGACTCTGCTTCAGAAGAAAGTGAGCGTCCGCTGTGGGCTCAATTGAGCCGTTCGTCGCGTCCGCCGCCGAGGACCGGAAAGGGTCGACACCTGCCGGAGCGTGAACGTCCCGTTCGGAGAACCGTCGGGAACGGCGGCTTATGGCGCAATCGAGGCGACCCGTGCTTTTAACCGCTCTGCACGCGGAAGAAGCCGTTGGAGGACTAGGTTGGGTGGAAACTTGCCGTATGCGCGCCTGTCGGAACGACGTGATTGCGGCAAGGAGCGGACGTCGCCCCGCCTATGCGGCTTGCTCACTCTAGCATCGGGGGTCCGCAGACCGTTGAATCGAAATCGCTACGAGCCCACGGGCAGACCTTAACCTCCCGCGCTTAGCATTTCGATGATGGTTAAATCCAAAGGATCACCACAGGACGGTGGCCGGCGAGCGAGTTTTCAGCAGCCCATTTCCGCAGCCTATTAATGTGCAACTTGGGAAGCTGCCGACATCAATTCCTCGGGATTCGGCGCTCTGAAGGTGTTGAGGCCATCCTCCAGAACTTCAGTGAAGTTCCAGCGTACGATGCCCGCCCGGTCGATTAGGAACTGACCGACAAGCTGCCCCTGGCCGGAAGCCACCATCGCCTGCTGATCGGCTCCCGTAATCTCATATCCTTCCTTCTTGTTAAGAAACTCGTTCATTGCCATGACGTCCATAGGCTCGGGCAACTCGCCCGGGAGATGGATCCGTATCGCCATGACCCTGTCCATCCCGACCTCGCGCAAGCCGAAAGCACGGTGCGAGGCCCGCTCCGGGTCGGATGCGGCGAGAAGATCGGGTGCCGGGTGGTAACGGAAATAGAGCCGCGCCCGCTCGACCGGCGTATTGACCACCGCCAGGCATTCGACGCCTTTCTCACGCAGGGCCGGCTTAAGTTGCGCCATCGCCGCGACATGGCGCCGGCAGAACGGACAGTGCAGGCCTCGGAACAAACCGATCAACAACGGGCTACGGCCTCGAAAATCATCGAGCGCGATCTTGCCTTCGCGTGAGATCGCATTGAGCACAACATTCGGTGCCCGGTCGCCCGGCTGCAGCGGGCCGTCGACACTACTCGTGGACATGGACAACCTCCTCGCCCCGGGTCAGTCAGGGAAAGCAGCACACCCAGCGTTTCGAAGGCGATCAAGTGCTGGGGGCGAAAACTTCCTGTGCCAAGGCAATAGCTTTCGACCTCTGCCATATTGCCGAGGTCGAGATTACGCGCGTTGCAAGCCCATCATAACACGAAAAAGCATCTGCGGGTCGCCGCCAAATGTGGTGAATGACCTCACGCGAGCGCACTCCCGAATGCTCTTGCGCGGAAGGTCAGGTTCCCGACCTCGATTTGGAGGTTCAAGTCTGCAACGCCCAAGGTCGTCAACGGGTCCGCTTGGGCCGTTGCGCGAAGGGCAGGTTTGGAGAAGCGCTGCAAATGACAGGTTATGGCGCGAGTTCGCCGTTTACTGACCTAATCCGGCGGCCAGGATCGGCGGCGGAAACCGCTTTTGTTCGGGCTTGAGGTTGCCGTTCACAATACCTGCACCATAACAGTTGTCATGGCAGAGAACATTGCCCAGAAAACCTGTACGCCCTGCCGCGGCGGCATACCGCCGCTGACCGAGAAGGAAGCCGGCGGATATCTTTCTCAGACGCCCGGCTGGAATATTCTGGAGGCGGGACACCTGATACGCCGCAAATTTAAGTTTGCGGATTTTCGGGAAGCACTCACCTTCGTCGACAGGGTCGGCCGGTTGGCGGAAGAGGAAGGGCACCATCCGGACATCTGCTTCGGCTGGGGCTACGCGGAAATCTCGCTGCAGACCCATAAGATCAGGGGCCTGCACGAGAACGATTTCATCATGGCAGCGAAGATCAATCAGCTAGCTGGTCTGTAAGAGCGGCCCTTGCTCAGCGCAGGCCGAGCTGCGTGTCGCACTTTGCTAACGAAATCTGAAACCGCTGCCGATAGCCGGTTCCAGATTATCCCCATGCCGCCCAAGAAACCTCGTGGTCTTCTGAAACCCAGGCTCTCCCAAATCGTTGTGGTGTTAAACGGAGGACCGACCATGCGCAATTTCCTGATCAATTCCGCCCTTGCGTTGGCAATGGGCATTTCGGGCTTGCCGCTGATTACCGGCTCCAGCGCGGCACAAGAATTCGAGTTCAGCATCGGCCGCGATGGCCCGCAACTCCGCACGCGCGAACGTTGCGATCCTTACGAAGACGATGACTGCTACGAGGGTCGTTATGTCGAGCAGCGTGTCGTTCGTCGCGGCTGCACGGAGGACCGAGCGCTCGACAAGGCCGAGCGGATGGGCGTCCGGCAGGCACGCATCGTCACGGCGGGTCGTCGCACTATCGAAGTGCGCGGTCGGTCGCGCGATGGTGAGCGCGTCTATCTGACGTTCGGCCGCGAGCGCGGCTGCCCCGTCTACTGACGCAAGTCAGTGCGAGCCGATGACCACGGCATAAGTGCCGAGTGTGCGGGCGGAGTAAAACCGTCCAGTGGCTAGGCTGTGGGACGAAAACCGCCAGAAGTTGGACTACCCTTTGGAGCGACTCCCGCTAGCGCGAACGGCCGCTTTGGAGAGGTGCCGGGAACGTCCGGTCATGGCGCACGTGGTCGGTTGGTGCGTTCAGACATCATTGCCTGATGAGGCTCGGGGAAGCTCCGGCCGGGGTGGAATGTTGCCATTCGTCTCGTCGATGGGAACGAGCAAGTAGCGCCTGTGAGCGGACATTCGCCTTGGTCTTTTCTGCGAGGCAGCCGCCCAGAACCCAGGAAAAGGATTGGTACGGACTACCATGTCGCTCCAGTCTTGTCATGGCTAGGTCGGTGCACGCGACCAGGCGCCCACTTCCGAGCGGCTCACGATCACGCTACCCGCCTCGATTTCCCGCTGCATGCGCTGTCCCAAAGTTTCAATATCGACCTCAGCGGCCGTCGCAACTCCCCGGCTCTGGATTTCCGGCAGCATCGTGACAATGAGTTCAGCGGTCTGGTGTGACCAGTCGAAACCGCTCTTGGTTCCCCCAACAACAGCCTCCAAGTGCATTGAGGGCGCGGTCAATCCAGCCGCGCGGAATGCCGCATCGAGCTTGAGACCCATATTGGTCTCGATACCGCTGCGCCGGAACGTCTCGACGATCCATCGACAGCAGTCGTCGTAGGTCGGCGCCGGCGGGCTGGATCGACAGCCGTCCCAATCTGGCTCATGGAAGACAATGGTCCCTCCAGGCCGGAGATGACGAGCGACGCCACGCAGCATGGCCACAGGATCGGCTTGAAACATCAGAACGTAGCGGCCGATCACGGCGTCGAACGGTCGGTCGAACGAGAGTGCCGCGGGATCGCCTTCACAGAAGCTGACATTCTGGATCGGATGCGCCGCCGCGCGCCGCTCCGCCGCCGCAAGGGCCGCTGGAGCCCGATCTGCGCCGATGACCTGACCTTCGCTGCCAACCATCTCGGAAACCAGGAATGTAACGTCGCCCGCGCCACAGCCGACGTCGAGCACGCGCATCCCGGGACTCATGCCCGCAGAAAGCAAGATTCTTCGCGTGATCGGGTTAATGATGCCCGCCTGATGGCTGAGACGCCTGATCTCGCGATCGGAATGGACGAGAATATACGGGACGTGAACGTCGGCATGATCGCCACCTGCGACTTCCATGGCCGGCCTCCCTCATACGACTGTTCCCCAAAGGGGGACATCGCGTTAGTCGACGACTATGCGCCGATGCGGCAGCCAGTCAACGAGACTCGCTGTTGACCTCAAGGCGAATGTCGCTTCAGGGTCGTATCAGGCTGTAGCGCGAACGGCAGATTTGGAGAACGCAATGAAGGTCGGCAAATGGCGCAACGTGCTCGTTCCGACCGACGAGACGAATGGCAACATTCCGCAACAAAAGCAGTAGTTCGTTCGAGGCGGTCGAATTCACACCCATGACCCTTCTCCACCCTTCGTTCGGAGAACTTCTACAGCAAGTCCTGACCCATTCCTGACGTCCGGAATGTCCGGTCTTGGGCTGCGCAGTTTCCTGCCACCGCCACACGCAGGTCTTAGAGCCTGACTCGAAACTCGGCTATGCACGACGCAGAGTTGCCTTTCGACGAAGCAGAAGGCGGATGGAGGCGATGAAGATCCACGCTTCGGCGCTGGCGATGGTCACCTCGAAGTCCTTGGCGAGCCGGCGACAACGTCCCAGCCAGGCGAAAGTTCGCTCGACGACCCATCGTCGAGGCAGCACCTCAAAGCCCTTGGCATCGTCGGAACGCTTGACGATTTCGATGGTCCACGTGCCGAGATCGGTCAGAGCCTGCGTCAGCTTTTCTCCGGCATAGCCGCCGTCGGCGAACAGATGGCGCAACCAAGGATAAAGCCGTCGAAGGAAGCGATGACGCCTACTGCCCCATCCCTGTCCTGGATATCGGCCGTGTGCACCGTCAGCCCGACCAAATGCCCCTCGGTGTCGGTGATGATATGGCGCTCGCGGCCTTTGATCTTCTTGCCGGCGTCGTAGCCACGCAGACCGGTGACGTCCGTGGTCTTTGCCGATTGGCTATCGATGATGCCGGCGCTCGGACTTGCCTCGCGACCGAGAGCAAGGCGTGCTGCGGCCACCAAGTGGAAGTTTATGGTCTTCCACAGCTCATTGTCCCGCCAGGCATAGAAATAGCGTTGAACCGTCGAAACGGGCGGGAAGCGATCCGGCAGCGCCCGCCACTGGCAGCCGGTCCAGGCGATATAGAGGAGCGCGTCCACCACCGCTCGAAGTTCAGTTGTCCGCGGACGTCCCGTCGCCTTCGCTTTCGGCAGAAACGGCTCGATCAACTCCCATTCCTTGTCCGTCAATGCGTTTGCATCTCGCTGCCCCGCGCGGCAATATTGCCACCGAGTGGCCTTCGTCCAACTCATGTGTGATCTCGCTCGGTCTAGGGCGTGTACTCATGATTCCGCCATGTTCGCTTGGGGGCGAATGTGTTGCGAAACTCGGCCAATGCATGTTCGACTGACAGAAATGGGCAATAATAGAATCCCTTTGAGCCAACTGGAGATCGAAAATGAGGTGGGGCCCCACGACCTCGGTTCAAGGCGAATACCTCATGACACTCTACGTCCCAATCGTCGAAGCACACCAAGTTGACGACACGCTAAGGGTGGTCAACCACCCGGACGGCTGGGTGGAAGGTCCGCAGATCAAGGGAAAAATAATTCCGCCATCGAGCGACGCGCTGAGAAATATGGGCGACGGTGTATTTCGGCTCGACGTGCGGCTCACGGTTCAAACTGACGACGACCAAATCATATTCGTTTCCTACAACGGCATTTTTCATTGTCAGAAGGAGGTTCGGGAGCGGTATCTAAAAGGAGAAATGCTGCGAACGGGCGATTGCTATTTGATCACTGCTCCGACATTTGAAACCAAATCGGAGCGGTACGGCTGGCTCAACGGAGTCCAGGCCATCGGCAAAATGCTTGAAATCAAAAGAGGCGAAGGGGCTCACCTGATGTACGACATTTTTGTCATCAGGTAACGGCGACTAAGCGGTTCCCGCATTTTATGAGTACACGCCCTAGACAACTCAAGCGAATCACAACGGATGCGGCCATTCAATCCCACCCCAATCCCGAGTTTCGGGTCACGCTCTTAGACTTGCCGGTTGCCGCATGATCTCGACAGTGCCCGCGCCGTCGCTGCTCAGCAGAATAATCTCGCCCCGCCAGACATGCTTCTGCTGCGCATTGCGATCCTTGATCAGCACCGTCAGGCGCTGGCGATCAATAGGCGATACGGTGAGAGATATGAACCGCCCCGGGTTGATCGGAGGCTCCAACTCCTGGGAAGGTGGAGCCATGACAAGCAAGACGACCAACAAGTTCTCTCCCGAGGTCCGAGCCCGTGCGGTGCGGCTGGTTCTGGATCACGAAGGCGAGCATGCCTCGCGGTGGGCGGCGGTCTCGTCGATCGCCGCCAAGATCGGCTGCACGGCGCAGACGCTGCATGAGTGGGTGAAGAAGGCCGAGCGCGACAAAACCGGGGCGGTTCATGTCGTTCATCGACGTCCGCTTATCGGCGCGGATAGGACCGCCCCTAACGGCCGATTTGGCGCAAAGCGGTCATTGAACTCTCTTGACAGCTTCGGGTCACGACGAGAAGTCCGCGGTGACGCCGCCGGCATTTCTCCTCAGGTCTTTATCGACGGGGTCGCGGGTGCAACAATCTGTTGCACAACTCTGCTATTTGTAACGCCCATGCCTGACCCGAACTTCCTCACCCCTGAAGAAGTCATCGCTCGCTATCGCGGACAGGGAAGCGACGGGACTCTTCGAAACTGGCGTTGCTTGCGGATCGGGCCATCCTTCCTCAAGATCGGCAAAGCAATCCTCTATCCGAGCGGTGAGTTGGATCGCTGGGAGAGATCGATCCTCGTCGCCTGCAAACCCACACGCGAACTGCCGCGGGAAGAGACGGCACCGCCAGAGTCGCAGAGAGGCGGTTCCACCACCTTTCCAGAAGAAAGTTACAAGTGATTGATAAATAACCTGAATATGTCCACAGTGGTCTGATCCACAATGATCCCGCTCGATACCCATCCGGAACTCTGGATCACGACGTGTCACGTTTCGATCTGAACTCCCTTTGAAACTAGGGACTTACCAATCTCCCATACCATCCCCCACTACCATGCGACGGGCGATAAAAATCAATTTTGCCGGTCGTCTTGGGCAGGCTGTTTGGCGGCAGAGATACCCGCCTTCCCTGCCCAATTGGCCGCCGTTAAAGGTGGACGTGAATAACCGTTCGCGCGCCAGGAACGAACGTTGATCAGCATTACAGTCAAAGGCCGTGCTAGAGCGAAAAGCTGACGTTTGCGTGGCGGGACGACAAGATGCCAGCATTGCGCGCCACCCGTGGCTGTTAAATAATCCGAAGCGAAATTCCATCGCCGCGAAAACTAGCCGCCGCAAGGCGATCAGCATTTGCTTTCCAGTCCCCATTTCTCGTTTCTCAAAAGGTTGCACCACGAGCCCTTTCAGGTGCATCTGTCGTTCCGCCCAGCATCGCCTTCAGCGCTTCCGGCGGTGGCGCATCGCCGACGATCCGGCCGTCCTCCTGTTCGGCTAGCGGCCGTGCCGCCGTAAGGCGGGCCGCAACGTCGGCAGGCACGCTATTTTCCAACAGCACAAGCATCGCCTGACCGGCCGGCAGGGCGTTGAACCAGGAACCGGCGCCTCCGGCAGTTCAATTCACCTACTCGGCCCTAGAGTCTGGGTCTCGACGCTCCTCTGAATGGCTCTCATCGCGGTTCATGATTCATGCTGAGGTAGGTGGGATCGAATTCGGCGATGTCCACCAATCGATCCCAATCCAAAACAGTCACTATGTGGTTCGCCCAGCCTATGACACCGGCCCTCCGCAAGGCCCCGAGAACCCGGTTCATATGCACTACAGACAGCCCGAGCACGTCAGCGAGCTCGACTTGTGAAATTGGGAGGCGAAAACTCATGCCGTTGGTGCGCTTCACAACTTGAAGCCGAACGAAAAGTTCGCAAACAAGATGCGCAAGATGGGAAGTCTTTGACCGCCTTCCCAAGGCGACAATCCACTCCCTATGGATGGCTCCGTCAACGAGAGTGTCCAGCCAAAGCAGGCGCGTCAGGTGGGGGGCTTCCTCCGTAATGACACGCAAGCGGCTGTGCTCGGCAACGACCACATGGCAAGGCGACAGCGCGATGATCCCATGGTCCATGGTCTTTAAGAGGAAGGCGTGGAGATCAACGAAATCGCCAGGCACCTGCAAGGAGGTGAACTGACGTCCGCCGTCGTCCAGCACTTTGTACCGAGCAGCCAAGCCATCTAGAATAAGCGTGCTATAAGTGGGCCTTGACCCCTCCGACACCAGATCCTGCCCGGTCGCGTACTCTTTTTCAAATGACATGGCGCCCTTCAAAAGCGCCTTCTCTATGTCAGAGAGCGAGTCGTGCTGCCCGAGGTTGAGATAGAGGGATTCCAGCATCCCACCTCCTATTTACTCTCCACCCCGTCGCCGACTCCTCGCCCCTTTCGGCGGCGGCTGACATTAACCGTTACCACAATGCTCCTCGTATCTGCCAAACGCCAGCGTCCTAGGCTCGGCAACCGGAGAACTGCGCGACAGTTTGGCCCTCTCGGTTCGCAGCCAGGCCTCAAGTTCGGTGGCGAGAAGACGGCTTTCCTGCCGGCGTCGTTGCAGCCGTTCGTGGGCGGCAAGCCCGTTGATCCCGCGCTCGATGTCAAACAGCGCGTCGATGCGCTTGAGGTGAGATCGGGGCGGCGTTCTTGCCGCGTTTTGCTCGACGGACTGCCTCTGTCGTCGTGGCGCTGCCGTGAAAGAACCTGGCCCATAGTGCCTCCTTCGATTCGGAAGAAGAGAATGCACCATCAAAGCTTGGGATCAAACAACTAGGAGATGGTGCCGGCAGGTCCTAGCGTCTTTTCGGCTTCGGCGTGATTTCCTCGATCCGCACCTCTTGTCGCCGCTCTCTCTGTGCAAGGAAAGCCCGCGCCGCTTGCGGGAGGCGCGGGCCGATCGGGAGCCGGTGAAGATCCCCGATCTTCAGCAACGATGGGATGAGCATCGCGCTACCACAGCACAAATAGTTAGAGGTTGCTAATGTTCCGTCAAGCCGGTTTGGCCGGCGTTGATCGCACCGGGCCTGTCCCGTTCCACTGAATGAACGGCGCATCCTTGCCGGTGATATCCTTGATCGTCTTCAACAGCGCCTCATGGGTGTTTTGCAACGCCCGGTAATGCTCGCTCATAGGCGATAGAAGCGGCTTCACGATGCTCTTGTGCAGCGCTTCCGCTGCCACCAGAAAGCACTCGATTTCAGCCGGTTAGAGCTGTTTGGATGATTTGGTCCTGGCCATAGTAGTGATCTCCATATAAGGGTTTCGCCGCAACTAGAGGATTATATTCCTAATCTTGGGCTAGCCGGCAAGTCGGCCCTTACGGTTCTTCACTGAAATCTTGCTGCGAGGCGTGCCGCAAATCTTCCTCGCCGCGCAAGCGCTTCACGCGTCCACATTGACGCATCGCGTCGCCGGCCGCTTCATCCCCTTCGGTGAGGTCCGGAATGCTGCGTTCGCTCGTCACCGAAGACAACAGGAGAGCGGCGCCAACCGCGCACTCGGCTAGCATAAATATGCATTCGTGCTAATGTAATCGAAACGTGAAAACGCCATGCGCGGCTGGCGTCCTAGGGCTAAGCTTGGAGCGCGCAAGGTTCGCCCCTGCTAGAGTGAGGGAGCACAAATGGCGGCCTATTTGATCGCGGATGTAGACATAAAAGACGCTGCCGAGTTCGAGGAATACCGGCGGGATGTGCCTGCCACCGAAGAGCGTTACGGTGGTCGATACCTGGGTCGTGGCGGTGCGACTAAGGTTTTGGAAGGCGATTGGGAGCCACACCGTTTGGTTATTATCGAATTCCCCGACATGGCGTCATTGATGGGCTGGTATAATTCGCCGGAATACGCCCGCCTTATCGAAATTCGCAAGCGTTGCGCCAACACCAGGATCATTGCGCTTGAGGGGGTCGCAACACCCAATGTATGACGATGTCGTGGTTTCACACTCGCCGTCATCAGACACAAGCCGGTCGTCTTTAGTGCTCACCTGGCGCGATTGCTGTTTTTTGGGAAGGCGCGCAAATGACCGACGATATCTATAAGCAGGCCTACCGCGAGGGCGGAGTCGAAGCTGTCAATGCACTTCTGAAAGAGCTATTTCCCGACATGTCGGAGCGGGTCCGGGCAACCGAGGCCATGGAGAAAACAGGGTTTTGGGAGATCGACTGGGACTACAGCTCCAGAAATTCGGATGGGCGCGATCTGGGGCGGGTGAAGGCATATCTAGGCTATAACGACTAGACCATCTTCACCGTCGATCGAATCAGGCTTCCAACCAGGTTGCGCTCCTTGCGATTTGTACGATCTGTACCAAGCCTTGTGGTCGATTTGAGCACTCATATAAATTCGCGATTGTCCTCATATTGCGGGAGGCAATGCGATGGATAGTGACATACCCAACGGCAAGGGTCATCCTTGCATCGAAGTGGTCGAAGCCTGTGGCGAATGGTTCGTCCGTGTGGTCGAGGAAGATCAGGGACTAACCCGATCATTCGAACTAGAATCGCTCGCCCTAGCCTTCGCGGAAGGCCAGCGAATACGCCTGCAGCTCGACGAGTTCGTCCGGCTGTAGGGCGTGACCGACCAGCGCATCACCGGCGGGCTAGTTCACAGACAGCTCGTCGGTTAGGCCCGGCACGGTCGAGCCGCATGGCCGGGCGGAGTTCTCGGGCACTTTGTCCCGGCAATCTGAGACCAGATGGGCCGCGCCGATGGGCAAAGCGGGCGTACGCATATCTTACTTTGGCCGAACCAGTGAAGTTTAGAATGAACTCGCCACAGGTCTGCAACGATGAGTCGTTGTCTGCAAAGCGATTCTCCAACAGCTTGCTAGGGCGCGTGTGCCCGACCCTGCGGACTTGAACCCGTCTGCCGCTCAGCCGCCATGAGAATCTCGACGAACCTGGTTACCTTGGGTGGCCGGAACCGCGCAGCGGGGTAGACCGTGTAGATGCCTCCGGAGGGCAGCACCCATTCGGGCAAGACGTGGACGAGGCGGCCCGCGGCCAGGTCATCGCTCACCAGGAAATCCGGCAGAACCGACAGGCCACCGCCGGTGCGGACGGCCGACAGAACTGCCGGTGTGGCATTGATCGAGATTGTTGCCTGCATGTGCACGGCGTGATGTTCGAGGTCGCCACGCGAAAATTGCCACAGCAGCGGCTCACGCAGCGCCGTGTTGGCGACGAAGGGCAGCCGGGCAAGACCTTCCGGTTCGGTAGCCGTCATCTGCCCAGCGAAGCCCACGCCGCATACCAAGAGTTGCCGGAAGGTGCCGATCCGTCGCGCCTGGAGGCTGGAATCGGCAAGCCAGCCGACGCGGATCGCTAAGTCCATCCTGCCGGAAACGAGGTTGATCATCTCGTCACCAAGTTCCAATTCCACGCGACAGGCGGGGTAACGCGCGCTGAAGGCGGTCACCACCGGGACGACCGCACACGTGCCGTAGTCGTTTGGTGCTGTGATCCGCAGCGTGCCGGCCGGCTCGGCGGCGGCCTGCTCAAGCTCGCCAAAGGCATCCTCCGCCTCGCGCAGGATCAGGAGGCAACGGGCATGCAATGCCCGACCCGCCTCTGTCGGTTGGACTCGTCGCGTCGTGCGGATCAGCAGCGTCGTTCCCACATCGCGCTCCAGCCGCGCGACCTGCTGGCTCACAACCGCCTTGGTGATGCCCAGCCGCTCGGCGGCCTGGGTGAAGGAGCCGGCATCGACGACCGCCGCGAAGTACGCCAGCCTATTGAGGTTCATGCATAGCCCAAAGCAGATCGGCTCCAGCCGTATTGTATGGCCATAGCATACATTATGTCTATTTTGTTGGTCTTATCAATCGATCCGCGCGTGGCATATTTTCGCCCATCAAGACGTTCGCTCGCGTTACCCCAGACCAGCACAGGCCGTGAAATGACGACCAAACAAATCCCGTGCGTAGTTCTTGCCCTTTCGGTTCTTCTGACCGGCACACCCGGCTTTGCCCAGAACCTGCCCTATGGCGCTCCCATCAGCATCGAGCTGGCCAAGCAGGCGGCGCAAGCCGCCGCGACGGAGATGCGCAAGCGCAACCTCGACATGACCATTGCCATCGTCGATTCCGGGAGCAACCTTGTCTATCTGGAACGCGGCAACCAGGCCGGCATCGACACGATCGATGCGGCGATTGGAAAGGCCAAGGCGGCCAACGGGATCAGGTCTCCGACCAAGGCCATCCAGGATCTGATCGTCACTCAAAACCAGATCAGTTTGCTTGGGGTGCCGGGCGCCTTTCCGGTCGAAGGCGGCGTACCGCTGATCGTCGACAACAAGGTCGTCGGAGCGATCGGCGCCAGTGGCGGCATGCTGCCGGATGACGGCGCCGTTGCGAATGCCGGTGCAAAAGGCCTGCTTCCCTAGCACCCCGCCATATCTGAAATCCATGCCCTGAAACCAAAATCAAGGAGACATCCATGTTTACCAGGAGAACCATCTTGAAAACGACCCTCGCCGCCGGCGCCGCTGCCGTCTTTGTTCCCGCAGGGCTTGGCCATGCTGCCGCACGACTTTCCTGGAAGCATTTTCCCGCCGGGGAAAACGGCTTCTTCCGGGCCCCTGTTCTGGTCTCCGGAGCCACTGAAGCCGTGCTGATCGACGGCGGCTTCACATTCCCCGATGGCAAGGCCCTGGCCGAGGCGATCAAGGCGATGGGAAAGAAGCTCACCACTATCTATATCAGCCAGTCCGACCCGGACTACTATTTCAGCCTGAAGCCGATCAAGGAGGCTTTCCCCGACGCACGCGTGATCGCTGCCTCCGAGACGGTGACCGCCATCAAGGGCAGTGTCGACAAGAAGCTCGCCGCCTGGGGGCCGCAGCTCAAGGAGAACGGCCCACAGGCGCTCGCCGATGTCGTCATCCCCGAAGCGTTCGACGACAAGACGCTCACCGTCGATGGCGAGACCATCGAGATCGTCAGCGCCGAAGGCCTCGCCAATCGGCGCTATCTCTTCGTGCCGTCGCTGAACGCGGTGTTCGGCGGCGTCATGATCTTTGGCGGGGTACATGTCTGGACCGCCGACACGCCGACTAAGGAACAGCGTGCGGCATGGATCGCCAATCTCGAAAAGATCGCGGCGCGCAAGCCGGCGATAGTGGTTGCCGGTCATATGACGCCACAGACCCCTACCGACCTCTCGGGCGTTGAGCACACCAAGGCCTATCTCATTGCATTCGAGGAAGAACTGGCCAAGGCCAAGGACGCGGCCGCGCTCAAGAGCGCTATGGAAGCCCGCTACCCCGGCCTCGGCATGGGGGTCGCGCTCGACATCGGCTCCAAGGTTGCCACCGGCGAAATGAAGTGGGGCTGAGATGGGAGCCAATCTCGATCTGATCCGCGCCACCTACGAGGGGGCCTCGGAAGACAACGGACGCAACCTGCTGGCCGCTCTCGCCCCCGACGCGCGGTGGACCGAAGCCGAGGGTTTCCCATACGCCGGGACATATGTCGGCGCGGAAGCGATCATCGCCGGCGTCTTCCGGCGCCTCGCCACGGAATGGATCGGCTATCGCGCCGACGTTCACATCTATCTCGAAGACGGCGACAGTGTCGCCGCCTTCGGGGTCTACTCCGGAACCTACAAGCCAACAGGCAAGCCGATGCACGCCGCCTTTGCCCATCTCTACGAGATCAGAGATGGAAAGATCGCCAGCATGACGCAGTATGTAGACACATTGCTGGTCCAGCAGGCGCTAACGCCGGACGCTTGAAATGGCTGGTCCCACTTCTGCAAATTCGAGACCTCTGGCTCGGATCTGGCGCAAGCGATTGCGCCAGATCCGGGCGGTGGTAGCCTAGCCGGCCTGTTTAGGAGGCATCGTTGACCAGTGAGACGCAAAGCAGCCATGCCGCCGTCGCGTTGTGAGACTCTGATTTGGTGACAAGCAAAACAGCAGCGCCTACGACTCGTCCCTCTCATCGCGCAAATTGGACACAACGCGGCGGTTCTGCGACCTGCAGGCGGCGTCGGGGCAGTCGCGGACGAGCCTGTCCTTGCCGTAGCCCTTGGCCCACA
>NZ_JAMYLA010000035.1:0-71883 GCF_040317725.1 Mesorhizobium sp. M1396
CCGCGCCGCGCCGCGCTATGCCCCCTCGCGGTGCGGGGCGCGACGCCGAGTGGGTCCCCCCCCCCAGGGGCGGGGGGGCGCGGGGCGCCCCCCCGGGCGCGGCCCCCCCCCCCCCCCGCCCCCGGCCGCCCCCCCCCGGGCGCCCCCGACACTCTCACCGGGATGGACGAGGAAGTCGACATCGATGGTGCCCTTGGTCACGTCGAGCGCGCGGATGGTGTAGACGCGTGCCACCGGTCGCCGGTCGTCGGCTGGCCAGGCCGGCAGGCCATTGCCGCCGAGCACCGGCCACAGCGGATCGGGCACCTCCCTGGTCGGGAACAGTATGCGGATATGCATGCCGCCGAATTTGGCGAAGCGGGAAAGGTCCTCGCCGGCGAGGCGAATGCGGCGCATATGAGCGGTAAGGTCGCGAACATCCGTCACCGTCATCTCGCGGAACTGAGCGAGGCTGGTTTCGCCCGAGAGATCGCCGGTCCAGACGATCTCGGGGTTTTCCTCCCTGGCATAGACCTGGACCGCCGTCGCGAGCAGGTCCTGGATGCGGGCCAGCCCGTCGCTGTCGGCGGCATTGGCCCGCATCACCCGCCGCTCCACGTCGATGGAGGCACGGCCAAAGGCGAAACGGAAATCGATGCGCCGCCCATGATGCGAAGCATCGGCCTCGAAACTCTGCAGCCTGTCGCTGATGCGTTCCATGTAGTCGGGGAGGTGCCGCAGGTCGAGCCGCGCTTCGCAGACCAGTTCGCGCACCGATGCTTCGCTCATTCTAGCCTCCGATCCTGCCGGTGAAGGCCACCTTCAAAGTGCGGCCCTTGCCCTGTTCCGTTGCCGCCGAGGTCGACCATGCGCTTTGCGGGTCGGTGTAGGCGGTGTTGAAGACGTTATCGACGCCGAAATCGAGCTTCAGGTTGTCGTTGACGCGCCAGTTGGCGAAGACGTTGACCAGTTCGAAACCATCGTCGACGACCGGCATGGCGTTGGGATTGGTACGGCTGGTGCGGGTGATCTTGCCGACGCTGAGATATTGCGCACCGACGGTGAGCTGGTCCTCCAGCATGCGGAAGCCGATGGTGGCCGAGAAACGGTCGAGCGGCGTGTTGCTCAGCGCCTGGCCGGAATAGACGCCGCTGACGACCTTGGCGTCGATCAACGCCCCGGCAAGATTCACAAAACCCCAATTGTAGTCATAGACCATCTCGACCTCGACGCCCTTCAGGCGCGCGTCGCCGATGTTGATCGCCGTGCGCGGCAGGACCGTCAGGTCGACGTCGATGTAATCCTCGACGTCGGTGTGGAAGACGTTGACCTTGGCACGCAGCCGGTCGCCCGCGGTCAGCACGTCGTCATATTTCACGTTGATGCCGGCCTCCCAGTTCTTCGCCGTCTCGGGCTGCAGCAGAAGATTGGGTCGATAGCTATCGCCGCCGCCATGCGCGCCGCCGCCGCGGAAGACATCCTGCAGGCCCGGCGCCCGGTAGCCTTCGGAATAGGTGCCATAGAGCTGGAAGCCTTCGAACGGTGTAACGCCGACGGTGAGACGCGGCGACCAGCGGTCGCCTGAGATCGAGGCTTCCTGCGGAGGCACGGTGCGGGTCTCGCCATCCAGCTGGTAGCCGTCGTAGCGCATGGCGGCGATCACCTGCAGCCAGTTCTCGTAGTCGCCCTGCCACTGCAGGAAACCGCCGTAGCCCTGCTGCTCGCCGGCACCGAAATGAGCGGCCTCGGATGACGCTTCGAGATAGTAATAGTCGAGCCCGTAGGTCAGCGAGTGGGCGATCATCCCGCAGGACAACAGCCCACAAGGCATCGAGCGCAAGATCACGCTGATCGCCGCCGCCCTTGGGCTCGAGGACAAGGGCAAGGTGGTTTCCGCCGAGGTGCTCACTGCCTTTCAGGCGGCGGCCGATCTGGCGTCGAAGATTCCGCCGGGGCGGCGTAAGAAGGTGATGTTCTTCCATGGTCTCGTGAAGTTGAGTGCCGCCGGCGCCGGCACCTCGGCCGACGCCATCATCCGCTATGCCGGCGGCCTCAACCCGATGGACGTCGTGCAGGGCTACAAGGCGGCGTCGGAGGAAAAACTGATCGAGATGGCGCCGGATGTGATCGTGATGATGAGTGACGGCAAGGGCGGACCCACGCCCGAGCAGGTGTTCGCCAACCGGGCGCTGGCGGCAACGCCGGCGTCGGTCAACAAGGCGCTGATCGTGCTCGACGGCGCCTATATGATCGGCTTCGGCCCGCGGACATCAGATGCTATCCGCGACCTGGCGAAGGCGCTTTATCCAGAAGGATAAGCGTTGACCAAGCTTGCTGCTCAGATCTCCGGGATGTTCTCCTTGAAGATCACCTGCAGCCTTGGCTGGTGCAGTTCATAGGGCAGCCCCCGGACCGCATGGGTCAGGGTGTTGAGCGCTTCTCGGGCCTCGACACGCGGGTTCTGGTCGATGACCGCGTCGAGCGTGCCGTCGAGCAGGAGGTCCTTGGTGCCGTCCGTCACCTCGTGGCCGAGGAAGACCATGGACTGGGCGCGGCCGCGCTCCTTGAGCGCCCGGGCGATGCCGGTGTTGCCGGCGCCGACATTGTAGATCGCGGCAAGGTCGGGGTGCCGCTCCAGCAGGGCGGACGCTTCTGAATAGGCCTTCTCGCGGTCGTCGAGCATTTCGCGCATCTCGACGATCTGCAGATTGGGCGATTCCTCCGTCAGGATATGGCGGAAGCCCATCTCGCGTTCCTCATGGCCGCGATAGGACAGCGAGCCGGCGAACAGCGCCACCTTGCCCGGACGACCGGATCCCATGAAGCGGTTGAGCAGATAGCCGGCCAGCCGCCCGGCGGCGCGGTTGTCGATGCCGATATAGGCGACCCTGGGCACATGCAGGATGTCGGAGGCGATGGTCACCACCTTGATGTCGTTGGCCGACAGCGAGCGGATCGCCTCGCGCACCGTCGGATGGTCGAGCGCGATGACGCCGACGCCTTGCGTCCGGCCGCGCAGATCCTGCAGCAGGCGGGCGAGACGATCCGGATTGAACCCTTCGATGGTGGCAATGTGAACGTCGAGGTCTGGCCGTGACCGCGCCTGCGCCTCGATCTGGCGGTGCAGCATCTTGATGAAGGAATTGGTACCGGCGGGCAGCGCGAAATCAAGCCGGATGATGTCGCCGGGCAAAGGCCGCGGCGGCGCCCCATTCGGGCTTTCGGCGATATAGCCGAGGCGCTGCGCCATTTCGAGCACGATTTCTCGCGTGCGCGCCCGTACGCCGGGGCGGTTGTTGAGCACTCGGTCGACCGTGGCGGCCGAGACACCGGCTTCCCGGGCTATGTCAGTCAGGGTGGACCGCAACGTCTTTCATCTCCTGCATGCGTCAGGTCGGCTGGCGACGGCTTTCGTGCCGTCCGCGATTCTGATGGGAAATGATGTATCCGCCCTTGGCCGATGTGCAAGCCGCCGGGCTAAATCAAATCGCCCGGCAGGGCTTCGCAGACCCGGGAAGAGGCGTTTTCCCTCAGATCGAGGCATCAGGAGTGAGGTATGGATCCCGGGTTTGCGCATTTCCTCGCCCTTTTGCAATGTTGTGATGTCTTTTGACTATTTATGATGTTGACAGCCTTCCCATGCTGCCGTCAATATCCCTCATAGGGTCGTGGAGGAAACGTGGCCCTAAGGGAGGAGTTTCAATGTCCAATTTGATCCGCATCTCGCGGCGTCGCTTGCTTGCGTCCGGAGGAAAGGCCGCCGTGATCATGGCCGCCACTGGCATTGCGCCGCAATTCATTCGTCCCGGCCGCGCCTACGCGGCCGACGCGCTGGCGCCAGGCATGATCGGCGGCCCGACGGGCTTCGATGGGGCCGAGCGCTATCAGTACGGCGCCGACACGCCGGAAGGACGCGCCATCGAGGCGGCCAAGGCGCTAAAGGGTGCCGGCAAGGCGCCGGCCAAGATCGTACTCGGCCTGTCCGACGGCTCGATCGGCCAGCTCACGCAGCCGTTCCCGGCCGGCGCGCCATCGATCAAGGATCTGTGGGAGAAGGAGACCGGCATTCCGATCGAAATCGTCGGCCTGCCGAACGGCCAGGAATTCACCAAGACGATGCAGGACATCTCCACCAAGGGTGGGGCCTACGACATCTATTCGACCGAATGGAACCGCCTCGGCGACCTCGCCGAGACCGGCGGCATCGCCAAGCTCGACGACTTCGTCGCGCAGTACAAGCCCGAGTGGGACGATCCCACGAACGGGTATGTCAACGGCGCCAAGGGCGTGTCGCTGCTCAACAAATATCGCGGCTCGAACTATGGCGTGTCGCTGGACGGCGACTTCCAGACCTGGGTCTACCGCAGCGACCTGTTCGGCGACGAAGCCGAGAAGAAGGCGTTCAAGGACAAATACGGCTACGATCTGACGCCGCCGAAGACTTGGAAGCAGCATGGCGACATCGCCGCCTTCTTCCAGCGTCCGGACAAGGGTCTGTTCGGCTCGACCGACCTGCGCAACCAGGGCTGGGGCTATACCAACTGGTATCAGCGCTATGTCTCGATGGCCTCGCCCAACCAGTTCCTGTTTGGCGATGACGGCAAGCCAATGATCAATTCCGAGCAAGGCGTTGCCGCTACCAACGAATATGTCGCTTCGCTCGCGCATCATTCGCCGGATGCGATCTCCTGGGGTTGGCCGGAGCAATACGGTAATTTCGCCAAGGGCGGTGCGGCGATGACCTGTGCCTTCTCCAATCTGCCGAAATTCCTCGACAATGCCGGCAACAAGGACTCGGCTGTCACGGGCAAGATCGGCTCAATGCTGCCGCCCGGCCGCGAGATCGACGGCAAGCTGATCAGCCGTTCCGTGCTGTGGTTCTCGCTGACCGGCATGGTCTCGTCGCAGTCGAAGAACCAGGAGGTTGCCTATCTCCTGCTGCAATGGCTGGGTTCCGCCCGCATCTACGCGTGGATGAGCGCCAACCCCGGTGGTTACCTGGACCCGTTCCGGCTTTCGGATTTCTCCGATCCGCTGGTGCGCCAGACATACCATGCCTACCACATGGACGTGGTGCGCGAGACGGTAGCCCGCACCGTGCCGACCATCAACTATCCCGGCGCGACAGCCTTCCACAATGCGCTGGACGAGAACCTCATGGCGGCGCTGACCAAGGCCAAGACATCAGAGCAGGCGATGGCCGACACCGAGGCCGAATGGAAGAAGATCGCCCGCCGCACCGGCGAGGACAAATTGCTCGAAGCCATCAAGACCAACAAGGAGGCCTGGCCGACAGTTCTCGATCCGATCGTCTGATCCGTCTCCCTGGATCACATCGAAGGAGGGGAGGAGCTTGCTTCTCCCCTCCGCCCACAACGCCACCAGCAAAGCCGCCAGATGAAGCGTTCCATTCCCTTCGAGATATTCCGCTACGCCGCGATCCTCGCGGCCATGGCGGTGACGCTGGTGCCGATCCTGTGGATGGTGTCGATGGCGTTCAAGCCGATCGCCGAATGGTCGGCGACCGGTGCCGACCTGACATGGTGGCCGAAGAACCCGACGCTCAGCAATTTCCGTTTCGTCTTCGGCGAGTCGACCAACAATCTGATCGTCGCGCTCGACCGCACCGCGCTGAAACCTATCCTCTCGTCTCTGCTGTCGGCGGTTTTCGGCACGGTGATCGCCATGTCGGCGGGCACTGCCGCGGCTTACGGACTGTCGCGTTTCGGCTCCGGCCAGAACCTGCCGCTGGCACTGATCCAGCTCAGGCTGTTTCCGCCGATGGCGGTGATGATCCCGGTGATGATCATGTGGGCCTTCCTGAACTTCACCGACAGCTGGTGGGGCCTGGCGCTGATCTACGGCATCGTCACCTTGCCCTTCGCCTTCTGGCTGATGAAGACGTTCTTCGACGACATGCCGCGCGAGATCGAGGAGGCGGCCCTGGTCGAAGGCTGTTCGCGGCTGCGCGTCTTTACCCGCATCACGCTGCCGATGATGCGCGCGCCGCTGGCCAGTGCGGCACTCTTCGTCTTCATCCTCAACTGGTCGGACTATCTGATCGCGCTGCTTCTGACGACGCGCGAATGGGTGACGATCCCGGTCTACATGGCCTCGCTGTCGTCCTCGATGACCGGGCAGCTCTATGGCGCCAAGGCAGCGCTCGGCCTGATCGCCGCCGTGCCGCCGGTGATCATGGGCATCGCCATCCAGCGCCATCTGGTGCGCGGGCTGACATTCGGGGCGCTCAAGCAATGAGCGCGGTGACTGCCATGATTTCAAAGGACGAGATGAAAACCGTCGCAGCAAGGCCGGTTTCGCGCGACGAGGGCGTAAGGCTGGGTTTCCGGCTGACGCTGCCGGCGCAGATCCTGGTGCTGTTCATCTCGGCCTTCCCGTTGCTGATGCAACTTTACATCAGCGTCACCGACTGGTCGCCGCTGTCGGGCCTCGGCTGGTGGAACGCCTGGTCGATGTGGAACAGTTTTGCCAACTACACCGATCTTGCCGCCGATCCACGCTTCTGGAGCGCGCTGAAGCGCACGGCCATCGTCATGATCGTCTGCGTGCCGGCGGAGTTCCTGCTCGGGCTGGCGCTGGCGACGCTGTTTGCCGACGATTTTCCGGGCAAGCGGGTGTTCTATTCGATCCTGCTGATGCCGATGATGGTGGTGCCGGCGGTGGCCGGCTACATGTTCTTCATGCTGTTCCAGTCGGGCGGCCCGGTGAACGACATATTGTCAGCGCTCACCGGCTCGACTGTCACCATCGCCTGGCTGTCGGATCCGACGCTGGCGCTGATTGCCGTCATGGTCGCCGACATCTGGCAGTGGACGCCGCTGATGTTCCTCATCCTGCTCGCCGGCCTGGTCGGCGTGCCGGAGGACCAGATCAAGGCGGCGACGCTGCTCGGCGCCAATCCGTGGCAGCGTTTCGTCACCATCGTGCTGCCGAAGATGAAGACGATCATCATCATCGCGCTGGCGATCAGGGTGATCGAGAACTTCAAGATCTTCGATACGCTCTACATCATGACCGGCGGCGGTCCCGGCGTCGCCACCGAGACCATCTCCGTCTATATCTACAAGCTCACCACGCAGGATTTGATCTGGGGCTATGTGGCGGCGATCGCGCTGGCCATATTGGTCGTGCTCTCGATCGTCGCGGTGTTCGCCATGAAGCGCATGGCGCGGGCACGCGAGGTACTGGCATGAGCGCGATCCACCTGCAGAACCTGGTCAAGAAATTCGGCGACTTCACCGCGCTGAAGACCATGGACCTGGCAATATCAGACGGCGAGTTCATGGCGCTGCTCGGGCCGTCGGGCTGCGGCAAGTCGACGACGATGAACATGATCGCCGGCATGGAGGAACCGACCGGCGGCAAGATCCTGTTCGGTGAGCGCGACATGGCCGGCGTGCCGATGGGGCGGCGCGGCGTTGGCTTCGTGTTCCAGAACTACGCCATCTTCACCCATATGACGGTGCGCCAGAACCTTGGCTACGGTCCAAAAATGGGAGGGGCTGCCAAAGCCGAGATCGACCGCCGTGTCGGCGCCATCGCCGAAATGCTGCAGCTGACGCCGCTGCTCGACCGTAAGGCCGACCGGCTGTCGGTCAACATATTGCAGCGGGTGGCGATCGGCCGCTCGGCGATCATGGAGCCGGCGATCTTCCTGCTCGACGAGCCGCTGTCCAATGTCGACGCCGCTTTCCGGGCTGTCATGCGCACCGAACTGAAGCAGCTGCAGCGCCAGTTTCGCCAGACCATGGTCTATGTCACCCACGACCAGCTAGAGGCGATGACCATGGCCGACCGCATCGCGGTCATGGATCATGGCGTGCTGCAGCAGGTCGGCACGCCGCTTGAGGTCTACAACGATCCGGCCAATGTCTTCGTCGCCCGCTTCATCGGCGCGCCGGGCATGAACCTGCTCAAGGGCAGGCCGGCGGAGAGCGACCGTGGGCTGGTCGTCGATCTCGGACCGGTGGGCATCACCCCGCCGCTGCCGAGTGATCTGGCGGCGGCCGTTCGTGGTGCGCGCGGCGAGGTGCTTTACGGATTCCGGCCGGAACAGGCGACGCTGGTGCAGAATGGTCAGGGCCTCGCCATGCCGGTGACCTTCGTCGAGCGGATCGGTGCGCGCACGATCGTTCATCTCGGGCAGGGCGAGGCTGCCGTGAAAACGGTGTTCGACAATGATGTCGGACTGGCGATCGGCGACACCGCCATCGTCGCACCCACCGTGTCGTCGGTGCGTGTCTTCGACGCTGGCACTGGCCGCGCGATCAAGGCGGGGGGCTGAGATGTTCGCCCAGTCATATTTCGCAGGCCGGCGCTGCCCCTCACCCTTACCCTCTCCCCGTGAAGAACGGGGAGAGGGGGTCGCCGGCGTTGCGGCCATCTCCCTTCTCCCCGTCATTATACGGGGAGAAGGTGCCGGCAGGCGGATGAGGGGCAGCGCCAAGGCCGACAGTCTGTTCTCAACCAGCGGAGCGGACTGAACCATGGCCGATATCGTCTTCCGCAATGTGACCAAGCGCTACGGCGGCACACTCGCCGTCGACGACGCCTCGTTCACCGTCAACGACAATGAGTTTTTCTGCTTCTTTGGGCCGCCACTGTCGGGAAAGTCGACCATCCTGCGCCTGGTGCTTGGGCTTGAGACCCCTGATACCGGAGAGATCCTGATCGGCGGCAGACCGGTCAACGAGGTGTCGCCGGCCGAGCGCAACGTGGCGATGGTGTTTCAGAACCTGGCGCTGTTTCCGCATATGAGCGCGCTCGACAATGTCCGCTTCCCCCTGGTCGAACGCCGGGTCGCCGAGGTCGACATCAAAAGGCGGGTCGCCGACGTCGCGGCGAAGCTGCATATCGGCCACATCCTGCACAAGCCGCCGGGCCAGCTTTCGGGAGGCGAGCGGCAGCGCGTGGCGATCGCGCGTGCCCTGGTGCGCGATCCCAACGCCTATCTGATGGACGATCCGATCTCGGCGCTCGACGCCAGGCTACGCGAAGAAACGCGCGTCGAGTTGAAGCGCATCCAGCGCGAGCTCGGCAAGACGCTAATCTATGTCACGCACGACCAGGAAGAGGCGATGTCGGTCGCCGATCGCATCGCTATGCTGGAGGACGGCAGGATCAGGCAGATCGGTGCACCAGCCGAACTCTATGACCGTCCGGCCAGCACCTATGTGGCGCGGCTGCTCGGCTCGCCGATGATGAACATCCTTCGATCGGTGCGCGGCGAGGGCGGTGTCGAGGCGGCCGAAGGCACGATCCGCATTGCCGACAAGGCGGCGCCCGCGGACGCCGTCGAGATCGGACTGCGGCCGGAAGACATCAAGGTCGGACCGTGGCCCGTTGATGGAAAAGGGGATGGGGGCCCGGGCCGCCCAGCGCGGGTGTTCGAGGTCGAGCCGCTTGGCGGCTACACCGTGCTGACGCTCGCTGCCGGGCAGGCGCGGCTAAAGGCATTGCTGCGCGGCCAGCCTGACATCCGGCCCGACGCCATGGTGGCGATATCCTGTGAGGCGGCCAGGGTGCATTATTTCGGACAGAGCGGGGGAGCGCTGGCACGATGACGGCGGCCGCAAGGAAAGAGCTTCGGGAGGATCAGATGGCAAACAAGGGCTTCGAGCCGGACGTGAAGGTCCGCACGGAGGAATTCAAGATCGGCTGCGTCGGCGCTGGCATGATCATGGCCGAGTGTCATCTCGCTGCCTACAAGGAAGCTGGCTTCCCGGTGGTGGCGATCGCCTCGCGCACCCGGGCCAGCGCCGAGAAGGTGGCGGCGCGCTGGGCCATCCCGACCGTGCACGACACGCCGGAGCAGCTGATCGAGGATACGAATGTCGAGATCATCGACCTTGCCTTTCCGCCCGACCAGCAGCCGGCGCTGATCCGTCACGCACTGAAGCAGAAGCACATCAAGGCGATCCTGGCGCAGAAGCCATTGGCGCTGTCGGTCGAGGAAGCGGTCAAGCTGCGCGACGAGGCGGCCAAGGCCGGCAAGATCCTCTCGGTCAACCAAAACATGCGCTACGACCAGTCGATGCGGGTCTTGAAGCAGATCATCGACAGCGGCGCGCTGGGCGACATCGTCTTCGCGCAGATCGACATGCACGCCATCCCGCACTGGCAGAGCTTCCTGGAAGAATATGACCGGCTGACGCTCGCCAATATGAGCGTGCACCATCTCGACGTGTTGCGCTTCCTGTTCGGCGACCCGGATGAAATCACCACGCTGACGCGCAAGGATCCGCGCACGAAATTCGACCATTCCGACGGCATCACCGTGTCGACGCTGCGCTTCCCGTCCGGCGTGCTCGCCGTGTCGCTGGAGGATGTCTGGTCCGGCCCGCGCCAGGATGGCTACAAGGACGACCAGCACATCAACTGGCGCGTCGACGGCACCAAGGGGGTCGCCAAGGGCACCATCGGCTGGCCGACAGGTGCGGCCTCGACGCTGACCTATGCTTCCACCGAGACGACCGGCGGCGAGTGGGTCAGCCCGAGCTGGGACACGATGTGGTTCCCGCATGCCTTTATCGGCGTGATGGAACAGCTCCAGCACGCGGTGAAGACCGGCACGCCGCCGGCGCTGTCGGTCGCCGACAACGTCAAGACCATGGCGCTGGTCGAGGCGGGCTACCGCTCGATCGACGAGGGCCGCACGGTCAAGCTGTCCGAAATCTCGACAAACTGAATCACTGAGTCGCTTAAAGGGAGGAATTCACACCATGATGCAGGCAGGTATTTTCACGGGCTATTTCCCGTACGGCCTCGAAGAGACGGCGAAGAAGATCCGCGGGCTCGGTTTCAACACGGTGCAGCTCGACCTGCATTTCAAGGATGTCGACCTGTCGGCCGGGCAGATCACCAAGGACAAGGCCAAGACCGTGCGCGACGTTTTCCGCGACCACAATCTGCCGGTCTGCTGCGTGTCGGGCTACACCAACATCATCCATCCGGACAAGGCCGAGCGCGACAGGCGCGTCGGCTACCTCAAGGAGATCATCCGCAACGCCCGCCATTTCGGCAGCCCGTACGTGATCTCGGAGACCGGCACCTACAACACCGAATCCGACTGGGTGCATCACCCCAAGAACAAGACCGAGGAAGGGTTCGAGGAATGCCGCAAGGTGGTCGCTGATCTTGCCCAGACGGCCTATGACCACGGCGCGGTGTTCCTGCTCGAGACCTATGTCAACAACGTCGTCGGCTCGGTCGAGGAGACGGTGAAGATGTTCGCGCAGGTCGATCATCCCGGCCTTGGACTCTTGATGGATCCGACGAATTATTTCGAGACGCACAACATCGACCGCATGGACCAGATCCTGAACCAGGTGTTCGACACGCTGACCGACAAGATCAGAATAGCGCACGCCAAGGACGTCAAGCGCTCGGGCGGCGACAAGTCCGAGAAGCACGCCGATATCGGCGACGAGGACGCACTGGAGAGCCATACGTTCCGCGGCGTCGGCGAGATCGAGCTGCCGGCACCCGGCCTCGGCTCGCTGAACTACGATCTCTACCTTCAGCGGCTGGCGCAGAAGCATCCGAACATCCCGGTGATCATCGAGCATCTCTCGGAAGACGACGTGCCGCGCGCCAAGAAGTTCCTCGACGGGAAGTTCCGCGCCAACGGTCTTTGATGGTCATTAGCGCAGCCGATTGATGGGACGACAGTGCAGTGAAGAAGCGGCCGTGACATGGTAGAACTCTACGGCAAGACGCTTTCGCGCCGTCAGGTATCGGAACGTTCGGGCATGCTGTCGCAGTTCGCCGGCGTGCGGCTGATGACGCTTGGCGACGGGGTGGAACGCGGCATCCGCATGCTGGAGTTCCGCACCGGTTCGGGCCTGCGCTTCACGGCGCTGGTCGACCGGGCGCTCGATATCGCCGATTGCGACTTCAAGGGCCAGGCGATCGGCTGGCATTCGCCGAGCGGCTTTCGCAACCCCGGCCTGCACGATTACGAGGGGGAAGGCGGACTGGCCTGGGCGCGCTCCTTTTCCGGCCTGCTCGTCACCTGCGGCCTCGACCATATATTGGGCCGGGAAGAAGTGCCGGTCGATACCTACAACTATCCGGGCAGGAAGACCGTGGTGCATTCGCTGCACGGCCGCGTCGGCACCATTCCGGCGCGGCTGACCGGGTATGGCGAGGCCTGGGATGGCGACCGCTGCGTGCTGTGGGCCGAAGGGATCGTCCAGCAATCGGCGGTGTTCGGCGAGGATCTGCATTTATTGCGGCGCATCGAGGCCGATGTCGGCGGCAACGAGATCCGGCTGTCGGACCGCGTCGTCAATCACGGCTTCAACCGTACGCCGCATATGTATTTCTACCATGTCAATGTCAGCCACCCCTTGCTCGACGAGGGCGCGCGCTATCTGGCGCCGATCCGGGACGTCGTCTGGGCAGGCCATGATGGCGAGCTCTACGAGGCGCAGAAGGTCGGCTACCGCACGGTGCCGGCGCCGCGACTGGGTTTCAGCGAGCAGGTCTGGCAGCACGAGATGGCGGCGGACGCCAATGGCGAGGTGCCAGTGGCTGTTGTCAACGACCGTCTCGGACTTGGCTTCGAGGTGGTGACCCGCAAGGACCAGCTGCCTTGCGCCTATCAATGGCAGAATTTCCAGGCAGGGCAGTATGCGCTCGGCATAGAGCCCTCGACACACCATGTGCTCGGCAATCTCGCGGCGCGCGAGCGCGGCGAGATGATCTGGCTGGAGCATGGCGAAAGTCGTTCCTATGACGCGGTGTTCCGGGTGCTCGACGGCGCCGGCGCGATTGCCGCGGCTGAAGCGAAGATCGCGTCGATCGCCAGGCAGCCGCAACAGGATTATCCTGTGCCGTCGGGCAATTTTCCGAGACTGGCGGGCAGGGCATGATGCGAAACGAATGCTCCGGCTGGCGGGCCGGAAATCGGAGGTCGATGTGATGGGAAGAAAGCGCGACTACAGCCTGGTCGGCGAAAGCACACGCATCGCGATCGAGACCGGGCTGGCCTCGGCCGAATGGTATCACACCGATGTGCCGCGCAAGGCGATGAAGGAGCTGATGCAACGCTCGGACGGACCGGCGATCCGCGACACGATCATCTGGATCACTGCCATACTGGGCTCCGCCGCCGGGATCATCTGGTTCTGGAGCACGTGGTGGGTGGTGCCGTTCCTGCTCGTCTATGGCGTGCTTTACGGCTCCTCCAGCGACTCGCGCTGGCACGAATGCGGCCACGGCACCGCCTTCCGCACCCGCTGGATGAACGATGTCGTCTACCAGATCGCCAGCTTCATGCTGATGCGCAATCCGGTGACCTGGCGCTGGAGCCATGCCCGCCACCACACCGACACCATCATCGTCGGCCGCGACGCCGAGATCGCGGTGATGCGTCCGCCGGACCTGCTGCGCGCCGCACTTGCCTTCACCGGCGTTCTCGATTTCCGTTATTCGCTGCCGACACTGGTGCGCAATGCGTTCGGCAGCATCTCGCCCGACGAAAAGAGTTTTATCCCCGAGATGGAGCTGCGCAAGGTGGTCACCGCCGCGCGCTGGCATGTCGCCATCTATGTCGCGACGATCGCGCTGGCGTTCTATTTGTGGTCGTTCCTGCCGCTGGTGCTGATCGGCCTGCCGCGCCTCTACGGCAGCTGGCACATGGTGCTGACCGGCCTGCTGCAGCATATCGGCCTGGCCGACAATGTCACCGACCACCGGCTGAACACGCGCACCGTCTACATGAACCCGATCAGCCGCTTCATCTACTGGAACATGAATTATCACGTCGAACATCATATGTTCCCGATGGTGCCCTATCATGCGCTGCCGAAACTGCACGAACTGATCAAGCACGATCTGCCCGAGCCCAATCCATCGATGTGGCATGCCTATCGCGAGGTCTGGCCGGTGCTTATCAGGCAGCTCCGGTACGAGGACTATTTCCTCAAGCGTGAATTGCCGCCGACGGCGCGACCGTACCGGGAGGAGTTCCACGCGCTGACCGTTCCGGCGGCAGCGGAATAGAGTCGCAGGAGACAGAGATGGCCGACTGGGTGGAAGCGTGTGGGGTCAATGATGTCGAGGAAGAGGACGTCATCCGCTTCGATCATGGCGGCCGCACCTTCGCCATCTATCGCAGTCCCGATGACGAGTACTTCGCCACCGACGGCTACTGCACGCATGAGAAGGCACATCTGGCCGACGGGCTGGTGATGGACGACATCATCGAATGCCCAAAGCACAATGGCCGCTTCAACTACAAGACAGGTGTCGCCAAGGGCGCGCCGGTGTGCGTCAATCTCAAGACCTATCCAGTGCGGATCGAAGCTGGCAAGGTCATGATCGAGATCGGCTGACCTGCCGCAGCATACAACAAGAGGGGAACCCTTTCGATGAGCCGAAAAAGACCGACCGTCGCGGACCTGCGCGCCATGAAGGGCAAGCGCCAGCTGACCATGCTGCGCGTGCTGACGATGGACGAGGCCGAGGCGGCCGAGCGGGCAGGGGTCGACATCGTTTCGGTGCCGCCCGAACTGGTGCTCAACCCGCAATACCGCGACGCGGCGCCCAGTCTGTTCACCATGCCGGGAGACAATTTCTACGAGATCGGCACGTCAGACGATTTCCTGCGCTGGGCCTTCCGGCTCTACAAGGCCGGGGCCGACGCGGTCTATTGCAGCGCCGGCTACGCCACCATCAAGCGGATGGCCGACGATGCGATCCCGGTCATCGGCCATGTCGGCCTGATCCCGTCGCGCGCCACCTGGACCGGCGGCTTCAAAGCCGTCGGCAAGACGGCCGACACCGCCATGGAGATCTTCGCGGCGGTCAAGCAGTTGGAGGCCGCCGGCGCCATCGGCGCGGAAATCGAGGTGGTGCCGGTCGAGGTGGCGAAAGCGATCTCGGAGCGCACGTCGCTGATCATGCTGTCGATGGGGGCGGGCACAGGCTGCGACGCGCAATATCTGTTCGCCGATGACATTCTTGGCCAGAACCGTGGCCACATGCCGCGCCATTCCAAGGTCTATCGCAATTTCGCCGCCGAATACGATCGGTTGCAAGCAGAGCGCATCGCCGCGTTCTCGGAATATGTCGCCGACGTCAACAGCCTTGCCTATCCCGAGGACAGGCATGTCGTGCATATGGATCCGGGCGAACTACGCCTGTTCCTGGACAAGGTCGGTCGGGCTTAAGGCCGCTTGCCAATTTCCACCCGCGAGCATCGCGTAGAGCCCTTCGGCGTCGATGCCGAGCGGCCGGTCCTCCTTCAAGCCAGGGACCAGCGCGCGTATTGCCTTGTGAATTGCAGCGGTGCGTGGCGCCAGGGTCAGCCCTTCACGCAGGTCGACGGCCTGCGCGGCGGCCATCAATTCAAAGGCGATCAGCCGCCGCCACAGGTCGATCATCCCAGCGCATTTCGCGATCGCCAGCGGCGTCTGCGTGGCATGATCCTCGACGCCTTCCGACACGGGCAGGAAGTCGAGCATCACCGGATTGGCCTTGTGGCGGATGGCGGCAAGGATCGATGCCACTACCTTCTGCAGCGGCACGAAGCCGGCCGAGGCGCCGCCGACCGGCGACAGATATTTCGGCAGGCCGTTGCGGCCCGAACCGGTGAGCTGGATGAAGCGGGCGGCACTCGCGGCGGCACATTGAGCGATTGCCAGGCTGAGGGTCTCGAAGGCCAGCGAAAGTGCGGCGGTGTGGAAATTGCCGGTCGACAGCACCAGCCCGTCGTCACCCAGCACCAGAGGATTGTCGGCGGCGGCGTTGAGCTCGATCTCGACGGCATGTCTCGCCTGACCGATCGCATCGATCAGCGCTCCGTGGATCGACGGCATGCAGCGTATCGACAGCGGGTCCTGCAAAGTGGCCGGCGCCTGCGGCTCGTCACGGGCGAGCAGATCGTGCAGCACTTTGGCTGCTTCCTGCTGGCCGGCCGCCGGGCGCGCCAAATGCACGCGCGGATCGAGGATGGTTCGGTTGGCACCAAAACCCTCCATGGTCAGCGCGCCGGCCTGCTGCTGCTGGGCAAGGGCGGACAGTGCATCCGTCACCGCAAGTGCGCCGCTGCCGGCTGAGACCGCCGAAGCATTGATCAGCGACAGGCCGTCCTTCGGCGCCAGGCTGACGGGGGCGAGACGGGCCATCATCAGCGCCTTGACCGCCGGCATGCGGCGACCCTGATAGTCTGCCTCGCCTTCGCCGGTGAGCATGCGGGCGAGTGCCGTCATCAGCACCAGATCGCCGGCGCCGATCGAGCCGAGCGACGGCATGAC
Organism: Mesorhizobium sp. M1396; assembly: GCF_040317725.1. Taxonomy (NCBI): domain Bacteria; kingdom Pseudomonadati; phylum Pseudomonadota; class Alphaproteobacteria; order Hyphomicrobiales; family Phyllobacteriaceae; genus Mesorhizobium; species Mesorhizobium sp. M1396. The sequence continues at coordinate 16,263 of NZ_JAMYLA010000035.1, forward strand.
AGGATGGACGCCGGCATTGAGCGCGTCGACCAAGGCGACGAAGACGTAAGGCGAAAGGCCAGAGCCTCCGACTGACAACATGGCTGCGCGGGCGGCCATGGTTGCGCGAACGGCTTCGACCGGCAGCGCTTCGCCGACCGCGCCGCTGCGCCCCTCCAGCAATTGCCGCTGGAAGGCGTTGGCGTCGCCCTCGACCGCGGTGCCGAGATTGGCGCCGAGGCCGGTGTTCAGGCCATAGATCTGCTGGCCGGACGCGGCGGCCTGGTCGAGCACTTTTCGCGCCTTCTCCAGCCTGCCGATGACATCAGGTCCGATTTCCACCTTGCGCCCATCGCGGGCGACCGCGGCGACATCGCCAACGCCGACGCCGGCTCCGGTAAGGTGAAGCGCGCTCATGCGAAGCGCAGCCTCTGGCCGATGCCCTGCGCCCGCGCCTTGGCCAGCATCGCCTTGCCCAGTGCAATGTCTGACAGCGACAGGCCGCGATGCCAGAACAGGATCGTTTCTTCGTCATTCTCACGCCCGACCTTGAGACCGGCGGCGATCTGGCCGAGCTCGGCATGCAGCGTCTTCTCGCTCAGCCGCCCGGTCTCGACATGGGCGCGTAGCGAGCCGAACTTGCCGCCCTTGCACTGGCCCCAGTCGTCGACGACCATCTTCCGCATGATGTCCGTCAGCGACAGCTCGACAGCACTCATCGTGCCATAGGGCACGACCAGCGCGCCGGGCTTGATCCATTCGGTCTTCAACAATGGTTGTGGCTCCGGTAGCCGCGAGGCTTCGACGACGATGTCGGCGCCCTCGATGCAGCTCTTCCAGTCGGCCACCGCCGTCACCGTCTTGCCGAGGTCGGCGGACAGTTTGGCGGCAAAACCGTCGCGGCTTTCCGGGCGGCGCGAATGGACGCGGATCTCGTCGAAGTCGAAGAGGTGGTCGAGCAGGCGCACATTCCAGTAGGCGGTGCCGCGCGCGCCGATATGGGCCAGCACCTTGGAATTCTTGCGCGCCAGATGCTTGGCCCCGATTGCGGTGACGGCGCCGGTGCGCATGTCGGTGATGACGGTGGCGTCGAGGATGGCGCGCGGCGTGCCGGTGCGCGGATCGAACAGATTGAGGATGCCGAATTCGGAAGGCAGCCCGTGCAGGTAATTGTCGACATAGTCGCCGACGATTTTCACGCCCGCCGTGTCGAGCGGCGCGACGTAGCCGCGCAAGACGTTGAAATGGCCGTGGAAGGACGGGTCCGGCTCGAGATGAACGCGCGGCTCGATCACCGTCTGGCCCTTGCCTTGCGCCACCAGGCCAGCCTCGACGGCGGCAATGATTTCACCATCGGTCATGGCAAGGGCATCGATGTCGAGGGCATTGAGGTAGTCGATGTAGATGGGCTTCATTTTACGCGCACACTTTCCTCGGCCACCCCGCTCATCCCCATAGCAGGCGGCGGCGCGACACGAAAGTTTGTTGCGCCGTCTCTGGACGCGGCCAGTCAAATGCTGTTCAAACCGGTTCCGTCATGACTGCCATTCCCGAGACTGAAGCCTTACCCGAAACGGCCACCAATGCGCGGCGCGTGGCGCTGATCGTCGCCATCGCCTTCTTCATGCAGTTGCTGGATTCGACGATCATCTCGACCTCGCTGCCGCAGATGGGCGAGTCGTTCGGCGTGCCGGCGGTGGCGATGAGCATCGGCATCACCGTATACATGCTGACCATGGCGGTGTTCGTGCCGCTGTCGGGCTGGCTCGCCGACCGGTTCGGCGCCCGCAACATCTTCCTGCTGGCGATCGTCCTGTTCACACTGGCCTCGCTTGCCTGCGGCTTCTCTGAAAATCTGACCCAATTCGTCGCCGCACGTATCGTGCAAGGGCTTGGCAGCGCGCTGATGACGCCGGTCGGACGCATTCTCGTGCTGCGCAACGCGTCGAAGTCGGAGCTGCTCAACGCCACGGCACTGATCACCTGGCCGGCGCTGTTTGCGCCAGTGGTCGGGCCGGTGCTCGGCGGCTTCATCACCACCTACCTGTCCTGGCACTGGAATTTCTTCATCAACATCCCGCTCGGCGTGGTCGGGCTGGCGCTGGTCGCGCGTTTCATTCCGGGCGACCGCGAGGCCGACCCCAAACCGCTGGACTGGCCTGGCTTCGTGCTCACGTCGGCCGGGCTCGCTTTGCTGCTCTACGGCCTCGAGCGCATCGCGCATCCGGAGGATGGCGTCCTGCCGACGGTGCTGCTGATCGTAGCCGGCATCGTCATAGGTTGGCTGGCGGTGCGGCATCTCAGGCGTGCGCCGCATCCGCTGCTCGATCTCTCGTCGTTCAGGGTGCTGACCTTCGCCATCTCGACGCTGGCCGCGGGCACCATTTTCCGGGTGGCGATCAACGCCACGCCGTTCCTGTTGCCGCTGCTGTTCCAGGTCGGCTTTGGCCTCAGCCCCGTCGATGCCGGCATGATGATCCTTGCCTATTTCCTCGGCAATCTCGGCATGAAGACTGTGACGACGCCGACGCTGCGCCGCTTCGGCTTTCGTTCGGTGCTGGTCGTCAACGGCCTGATCGCCTCGGCGGCGATCATGGCTTGCGCGGCGGTCTCGCTTCAGACGCCGCAAGCGCTTGTGGTGGCGCTGATGCTGATCGCCGGCCTGTCTCGCTCGATGCAGTTCACCGCGCTCAACACACTGGCCTTCGCCGATATCGATGCGGCGCAGCGCAGTTCGGCAGCAACGCTGTCCTCGATGCTGCAGCAAGTGGCGATGCTATTCGGCGTCGCGGTGGCGGCGGCGATCCTCAATCTGTCGCAGATCGTCCGGGATCGGCCCGCTCTCGACCTCGTGGATTTTCGAATCGCCTTCCTGGCGATCGGCGCCATCGGACTGGTGGCGGCGTTGCGTTTTCTCGCGCTGCCGCCGGGTGCGGGCGCCGAGGTTTCCGGCCACGCGCCGGGAAATTAAGATCGATTTTTCCGCCTGATGCGGAGATAAATTCCGTCTTGTCCTTTCGCCTTGGTGCAGCGCTTTCGCGAGCGACCGCAATGGCGCAACCAATTGCCAAAAGTGCAGGCTTTTCCGGGCATTGCGCCAGCTTCGGCAATCGATGCGTCCACTCGGTGAATATCGCTGCCGGCCAGGGTTCTGAACGCGGATTCATTTGACGAACCGGCGCTGAGCCGATTAGCTTTCTTCCCAGGAATGGCGGCACCTGCCATCGGGGCAAACGCAGACATGAACACGATCGGCTGGCCGAATGTCAGGAGCCTGAATCAGGAAGGTATTGTCTTTGCCATCGCGGTGGTGCTGTTCGTCGCCGCGGCAATAGGCCTGCCAGGCTTCATCGACCCCAACAACCTCGTCGCCATCGTCCGCTCCGTGTCGGTGCTCGGCATATTGGCGCTCGGCATGGCCGTCGTCATCATCGGCCGCGGCATCGACCTCTCGGCGGTGGCGATCATGGCGATGTCGGTCGCCTGGTATCTGCAACTGCTGAATTCGGGGACGCCGGACGGGCTGGCCTTCGCCTATGTGATGGCCGGCGTGCTGGCCATCGGTCTGCTCAACGGCTTTCTCGTTGCCTATGCCGATGTGCCGGCGATTTTCGTGACGCTGGCGACGGGCTCCTTCGTCTTCGGCTATGTGCGCTCGCAGCTGATCACACAGGACGCCGTGCCGGTGCCGCAGGGCCACTGGGTCGAGTTGCTGGGCGGCCTGCGCTTCCTCGATATTCCGATCGAGGTGTTCGTCTTCGCGGGCCTGGCGTTCCTGTTCTTCCTGTTCCTGCGCTACACCAAATGGGGCCGCTACATCTATTTCGCCGGCGACAATCCGGTGGCCGCCCGCAACATCGGCATTCCGGTGCGGCCGATGCTGGTGCTGCGCTATGTGCTTTCCGCCTTCGTCGCGCTGATCGCCGGCCTGCTGACGGCGGCCAGCCTGCATTCGATCAACACCCGCGTCGTCAATTCGACGCTGCTCTATGACATCGTGCTGGTGGCGGTGATCGGCGGCATCGGCCTGTCCGGCGGGCGCGGCGGGGTGCGCAATGTGCTGGTCGGTGCGGCGCTGATCGGCATCCTGCTCAACGCCATGACCATCATCGACATTCCGCTGCTCTACCAGAACCTGATCAAGGCGGCGATCCTGCTGGGGGCAATCATCGTCGACGGCATCATCAATCCACGTGACGAGCAGACCGCCCAGCAGGGTGACATCTAGGGGTACCCGGTCCGATCCATCCCGATCGGCCGGCAATGAAAATCGAAAACGAGAGGATCTGACATGAAATTCATCAGGACATTGATGGCCGCCGCCACGGCACTCGCCGTCACCGCCTTCGTGGCGCCAACCTTCGCCGCCGACGATCCCGGCCCGGCCGCCTATGCGCAGGTACTCAAGGGCAAGCGTGTCATGCTGGTGCCGCTGGCGATGGGCTTCGATCTTGCGCAGGGTTGGGCGCACTATCTGAAGACCGAAGTCGAGGCCTGGGGCGGCGTGTTGGAGACGCGCGACCCGAACTGGGTCGTCGATGCCGGCGCGCAGGCGATCACCGACGCCATCTCGTCGGACACCAGGCCTGATGTGCTGATCATCCATGCACCGGACCTAAACTCCTACTCCAAGCTGATGAAGAAGGCGCAGGCCGCCGGCACCTACGTCATCCTGGTCGACAATCCCGCCAACTTCCCGGCCGACGCCTTTATCGGCAGCGACTGGGACCGGCTTGGCCAGCTCGAGGCCGAAGCGGCGATCAAGGGCTGCGGCGAAACCTCGTCGAAGAAGATCGGCCTCGTGCAGGGCGACCAGGCGAATTCGTCGAGCCTCTATCAGTATGCCGGCATCATGAAGGTGCTGGACAAGCATCCCGACTTCAAGGTCGTGGCGAAGCCCGACTCCAACTGGGACGCAACGACCTCGCGCAACGTGACGACGACGATGCTGCAGCAGAACCCGGACATTTGCTCGATCATCGATTTCTGGGACGGTGACGCCACCGGCGCTTCCGCCGCGATCCGCGACGCCAAGCTCGACGGCAAGGTGTTCCTGGTCACCACCGGCGGTGGCGAGAAGACGGCCGATTGCGACAAGCTGCAGGACGGCACGTATGGCGCCGTGGTGATGACCGATCTTGCCCGCCAGTCGGGCGACATGAACGCCATCATCAAGTTCCTGCTGCAGAGCGGGCAGCCGGCCGGTACCTCGCACACCTACATCTACACGCTGGAGAAGGCGACGACCAAGGCCGACCTCAAGCCCGACAGCTGCTGGGATCTGAAGGCGCTGCAGGCCGAGGCGGCGGCGAAGTAGGATCTGCGCGATTGATATCAACGAGGTGGCCGGGATGTCTCCACGAGGTAATTCTCGACGTTGGCGCCGCCCCTCATCCGCCTGCCGGCACCTTCTCCCCGTATAGTGACGGGGAGAAGGGAGCTACCCACGTATTGAAGCGCCTGTCGCGACGGTCGGGAAGTAAGCTCCAACGCTGGCGACCCCTCTCCTCGTTCTTCACGGGGAGAGGGTAAGGGTGAGGGGCAGCGCCGACGTGAAGTGATTGCCTTTGGATCGGCCGGCCACCCCTTCTTCTTTCTCATGGAATAGCAGCAGCCGATGTCCTTTCGCGAACGCCTCCAGTCCTGGCGCTACAATCTCGTGCCCGACCATGTCGTCGGCGAGATCCTGACCAAACGCTGGACCGACAACGCCATTCCGTTCCTGGCGCTGGTGGCGACGCTGGCAACCTTCGGCTCGATCATTCCCGGCTTCTTCAAGCTGACCGCGCTGCAGGAATCGACCCGGCAGCTCGGCGAGTTCTCGATGGTGGTCACCGGCATGACGGTGGTGATGCTGGGCGGCGGCATCGACCTGTCGGTCGGCTCGATCTTCGCGCTATCCTGCTTTTCCGCTGTCTATGTCTTCTTCATCCTCGAACAGTCGATCTGGCTGGCGCTGGCCGCTTCGCTCGCCACCGGCCTCATCTTCGGCGCCATCAACGGCTATCTCGTCGGCTACCTCAGGCTGCGCGCCTTTCTCACCACGCTGGTCACCTTCATCTTCGGACGGGCGCTGTTCGACATCCTGGTCACCACCTATGCCGCCGATGTGCAGCTCTCGACCGCCACATCGGATGTGCTCGACTTCATCGGCGACAGCACGTTCTGGGGGCTGTCGATCTCGGTGTGGCTGGCGATCATCCTGGCCATCGTCACCCATATCGCGCTGACGCGTTCGCGGCCGGGCTGGCACGTGCTGGCGGTCGGCGGCTCCAGGCGTTCGGCGCACAATGCCGGCATCCGCGTGCGCCGCACCGTGTTCATGACTTATGTCTTCTCGGGCTTCTGCGCTTCCATCGGCGGCTTCCTCATCGCTTGCCGCCTAAGCGGGGCAGGGCCGGGCACCGGCCTCAACCTCGAGATCATGGCACTGACGGCGGCGGTGGTCGGCGGCGTCAGCCTCGGTGGCGGCCGCGGCTCGGTGATCAAGGGGCTGATGGGCGCCATCATCGTGCTGACCATGACCAACGGGCTGATCCGGCTGGGCTACGGCACCGGCACCAACCAGATGGTGCTGGGCATCATGCTGGCGGTGGCGGTGACGATCGACATCCGCTGGCTGAAGAACCGCCACAAGGTGCTGAACGAGGTCTATGTCGCGCCGGTCTATCTCAAGATGGGCGAGACACAGTCGGCCGCACCCGGCTCCGGCACGCCCTACGAGCTCGACAACAGGCTGTCTGCCGCCGACCATATCGGGCTTGGCGAGTTGGAGGGGCCGGAAGATGTCATCCTCGACCGCGACGACAACCTCTATTGCGGCACGCGCCACGGCGAGATCGTCCGCTTCTTCGCGCCGGATTATGTCAGGTCGGAAGTGTTTGCCCACATCGGCGGCTTTCCGCTGGGCCTCGCCTTCGACAAATCGGGCAATCTGATCAGCTGCGTCGGCGCCATGGGGCTCTATTCGGTCTCGCCGGATCGGGAGGTCAAACGCCTGTCAGCGGAAACATCGCGCTCCTGGACTTCGATCGTCGACGATGCGCGGTTGCGCGACCCCAATGACTGCGACATCGCGCCGGACGGGCGGATCTATTTCACCGACTCGACCAAGCGCTACGATGCCCACGATTGGACGCTGGACTCGATCGAGAACCGCGCCACCGGCCGGCTGCTGGTCTACGACCCGAAGGACGGTTCGACCAGGACGCTGCTCGACGGCTACCGCTACACCAATGGTGTTTGCATGGCGCATGACGGCAAGTCGCTGTTCTTCGCCGAAAGCTGGGCCTGCCGCGTGCATCGCTACTGGCTGGAAGGGCCGAAGGCCGGCACCGCCGAATGCGTCATCCGCGACATGCCGGGCTATCCCGACAACATCAACCGCGCCTCCGACGGCAATTACTGGATGGCCTGGCTGGGCATGCGCACGCCGAGCTTCGACCTGTCGCTGCGCCACCCTGACATGCGCAAGCGCATGACGCGCCGGCTGCCGCAGGATGAATGGCTGTTCCCCAACATCAACACCGGCGGCGTGGTGAAATTCAACGAGACCGGCGGCATCGTCGAGGCGATGGGCGACCTCACCGGCGACGCGCATCCGATGGTCACCTCGATGCGCGAGCATAAGGGTTTTCTGTTCGTCGGCGGTATCCTCAACAACCGCATCGGCCGCTACAAGATCGCTGGCGCCGATCCGAATTGGACCAGCCCCGCTTCCTATTGGGGGGCGAAATCATGATCCTCGATCCGGTGCTCGACCTGTTTCGCGGCAAGGCGGTGACCATCCCGCCGCTCGACGGCGCCTTCCGCCCCAACACGCGGCTGGACGATGCGCCGGCTTTTGCTGAACTGACCGAGCCGGACAATCTGCTGGTTACCGGTGACAGGCTGCTGGCCTCCAGCGGTAACGCCATCCATGCGATTGCCGCAGGCGCGGAGACTGTCGTGGTCGAGACCTTTCCGTCTCCCGTCACCGCGCTGGCGCTATCACCAACGGGCGACCTGACAGTCGGGTTGGAGAACGGCAAGCTGCTGATTGGCGGCAGGGACATTTCGCTGCCGGCCGAGATCCGCTGCATCACCGCACTTGCCTATGCAGACGATGGCACGCTGTGGCTGGCCAATGGCTCGGCCGAGCACGCGCCCTCGCAATGGGCCGCCGACCTGATGAAGAAGGGAGCGTCCGGTTCGCTTTGGAAGCGGGATGCGGTAGGTGGCGGCTTCCGCAAATTGGCCGGCGACATCGCCTTCCCCTATGGGCTCTATCCCGTCGGCAGGGATGTTCTGGTCAGCGAAAGCTGGCGCCATCAGCTTGTCCGCTTCGATGGCGCGACGGGCAACCGTTCGACGGTGTTGACGCATCTGCCAGGCTATCCCGCGCGCCTATCGCCTGCCGTTGATGGTGGAGCTTGGCTGACCTTGTTTGCGCCGCGCAACCGGCTGATCGAATTTGTTTTGCAGGAAACGCACTATCGGCAGGACATGCTCGACCAGGTGCCGCCGGCTTATTGGATCGCGCCGGCGCTTGCCTCCAGCCGCAGTTTCCTCGAACCGCTGCAATGCGGCGGCATCCGCGCCATGGGCATCCACAAGCCGTGGTCGCCGAGCCGCTCCTATGGGCTGGTGGTCAAGCTCGACCAAAACATGCAGCCGCAATTCAGCCTGCACAGCCGCGCCAACGGCACGCGCCACGGCATCTGCAGCGTGGCGGAAAAGGACGGCAGCCTGTTCATCGCCTCCAGGGGCGGTGACTGCGTGCTGGTGATCGACCTCGCATCGGGAGGTTTTTGATGGAACCGATCGTCCGGCTGGAGAACGTTACCAAGAACTATCGCGGCGTACCGGCGGTGAAGAACGTCAGCTTTGAGCTGCGCAAGGGAGAAATCCACGCGCTGCTCGGCGAGAACGGCGCGGGAAAATCGACGCTGACCAAGATTATTGCCGGCGTGGTCGACGCCTCCTCCGGCAAGATGTTCCACAAGGGGCAAGAGATCGCCTACGCTTCGCCGCATGCCGCCCTTGAAGCCGGCATCGCGATGGTGTTCCAGGAAACCAGCCTGGTGCCGTCGATGACAGTGGCGCAGAACCTTTATCTCGGCACTGAAAAGTTCCTCAACCGGCTGCGCGGCACCTACATTTCGGCTCAGCAGTTCCTGCAATCGCTGAATTTTCCAGTCGACCCGAACGCCATGGTGGCAACGCTGGGTGCGGCCAAGCGGCAGATGGTCGAGATCGCACGGGCGGTGCACCATAATGCCGAGATCATCATCTTCGACGAGCCGACGGCGACGCTGACGCCGGAGGAGAAACGCCATTTCTTCGCGCTGATCCGCAGGCTGAAAGCGAGCGGCGTGTCGATCGTCTTCATCAGCCACGCTCTGGAAGAGGCGCTGCTGATTGCCGACCGCATCACCATCCTGCGCGATGGCGAACTGGTGATCACCGACGACACATCCGCCTTCGACCGTGACAGGATCGTCGCCGCCATGGTCGGGCGCACGCTGTCGGGGCAGATCTACCGGCAGCGCGATGAAGCCAAGCTGCGCAAGGCAGGCCGGAAGGTGCTGTCGGTGCAGGACATCTCGATGAGCAATGTCGTGCGCAACACGTCCTTCTCGATTTTCGAGGGCCAGATCACCGGCGTGTTCGGGCTGATCGGCTCCGGCCGCACCGAGACGTTCAAGATCGTCTCCGGCATCTACAAGCGCGATTTCCTGCGCGGCGGCGCCATCGAGCTGGACGACAGACCGGTGCGCTACCTCATGCCGAGCGAAGCGGTGGCCGACGGCATCGTCTACGTCACCGAGGATCGCAAGAGCGAAGGCATTTTCGAGACGATGGGCATTGCCGAGAACCTGTTCGGCGGGCTCTTGGCGGCGGGCCGCGAAAAGGCCTGGGTGATCAATGCGCAGGAGATGCGCGCGCTGTCGGCCGAATGGACGAAAACGTTGAACATCAAGGCGATCAACGACAATGCGCGCGTGGTCGAGCTCTCCGGCGGCAACCAGCAGAAGGTGGTGATCGGCAAGGGGCTGGTGCAGCGGCCGCGCATCGTCATCTTCGACGAACCGACGCGCGGCGTCGATGTCGGCGCGATCGCCGAGATCCACCAGATCATCAACCGGCTGGCTGACGAGGGCCTGGCCGTCGTCGTCATCTCGTCCTATCTGCCTGAAATCATGAACCTGTCCGACCGTATTCTTGTCTGCCGCCAGGGCCGCATCGTCGAGGAGTTTTCACCGGCGGAGGCCACGGAGGAGAAGATCATGTACGCGGCCGTGCATTAGGGTTTTGGGCGGTGCGTACGTCGATAATTGGCCGGCACGTCCATCCCTTCGTCATCCACGGGCGAAGCAAGGAGCGTAGCGACGCGGCGCAGACCCGAGGTCCATGCCGGGACTCCGTAGCGCTGCTGCGGTGCAGAATTCCGCTCCGCTGCACTCTTCGGCCAAGGTCACGGAATGGATCCCAGGGTCTCCGCGACGGCGCTTCGCGCCTGCTTCGCCCTAGGATGACGAAGTTCAGGTGGCTCGGCTAATCTTCAACGCTATTGCGCGCCAAAAACTGAGTCAGAGAAGCTGGTACCGCCTCTGATTCCAACGAGCCAGTTCATCGATCGAAACGAAAGGATCACGCCATGGCCACCACAAGACTTCTCAGCGATGCCGAGGTGGAGAAAATCCCGGCGGTGAAGGCCGTGTTCGACGATATCCGCGCGACGCGCAAATCCGATTTCGTCAACAATTTCTGGCGCGGGTTGGCCAACGATCCCCCGGCGTTGAAGCGGATCTGGGAACAGCTGAAGGCGGTGATGGTCGCAGACAGCGCCATCGATCCGCTGACCAAGGAGATGATCTACATCGCCGTGTCGACCGCCAATGGCTGCTCCTACTGCGTTCATTCGCATACGGCGGCAGCCCGGGCCAAGGGCATGACCGACGCGCAGCATGGCGAACTGGTGTCGATCATCGGGCTCGCCGGCCAGACCAACCATCTGGTGACCGCGATGCAGATCCCGGTCGATCCGCAGTTCGAGGTGAAGTGAGGCGGCGAGGCTTTCCAGAGCCAGGATTTTCATGGACAAAACCACCAGATTTCCAACTTCGCTCTCCGGGTATGAGATCGAAGGGCTGATTGGAATTGATGCCCCGCGACTGGTGCCGCTGTATCAGGCTTGCTCGGACTATGTCGTGGTCGAACGAGGCGAACCGCCCAACGCCGCCAGCGCAAAAGAGGAATTTGAAAACTTTCCGCCGAACAGACGCAGGCCGACAAGTACGTGTTCGGGTTGAAGGCAGTCGATGGCGAATTTGTCGGCTTGCTGGCCTGCGATCGCGATTATCCGCAAGCGGGATGCTGGTGGATCGCATTGCTCATGATCGACAAAGCACTTCGCGGAAAAGGAGTGGGGCGAGCTCTTTGCGATGACTTTTTTGCGTGGCTGAAATCGCAACGGGCCGAACGCGTGGAACTCGGCGTGTTTATGGAAAATGAGCAAGGGCTTCGGTTCTGGCAAGCGCAAGATTTCGAGTTGATGCGGACAGCAGGACCGGTCAGGCTCGGTGCCAAACGGCATATGGTCCAGGTTTTGGGCCGGCGGTTGTGAGCAGCTACACCGGCCGGTAAACCTTCTCCGCCGTGTTCCAGAAAATATCAGCCGCCGCCGCCGCGCCATGATTGGCGATCGCATTGCGGTGCGCCTTGATCAGTTCGGCGTGGCTGGTCCATAGCTTCTCAATCGGGAAATTCGAACCGAACATCAGATGGTCTGATCCCAGGATGTCGATCGTATTGTCGACGATGTAGGCGATCAGCGCCGGGTCGTTGCGATGGACGAAGGTGCCGAGGCCGGAGAGCTTGGCGTAGAGATTGGGCGCTGCCGACAGCGTGCGCAGGCCGGTCTTCCAGGCTTCGGTGGTTTCCGGCTCCATGCCGGTCAGCATGCCGGCATGGGTGAGGATGAAATTCGTTTCGGGGTTTTCGCCGACCAGGGTCAGGCCGTCCTTCATCTGGGCGGGGAAGAGCTGCAGGTCGAAGGACAAGCCATAATCCTTCAGCCGGGCGACATTCGCCCGCACCTTGCGGTCGATGACCTGGTCCGCCGAAGCTGCAAAGCGGAAGGCCGGCGTTTCGTGCCAGTGCAATTGCATGCGCACGCCGCGCAGCAGCGGATACTTTTTCAAGCGATCGATCTGGGGCCTGATGTCGTCGGCGGTCATGTCGGCGTAGCCAACGATGGCATGCGGCCAGCCGGTTTCGTCAGCGGTCTTCTGCAGGAAGGCGACTTCCTTCTCGAAATCCTCCCTAGCCCAGTTGGTCTGGACATAGACGGCCTTTTCGACGCCGGATCCCTTCTGATCGGCCAGAAACTCCTCGATCGGATAGTCGCGGCGGATCGGCTCGTAGGGACCGAAGATGCGCGGCACCATCGGTCCGACCAGCCAGGGCTGGTCCTTTTGGCGCCAGATGTGGAAATGCGCGTCGATTGCTTTCTGCATCACGAGACCCTCTTCCAGATTGTCGTCGCCGCCGGGGCAGGGCGGGCGAGCGACAGGATGAAATCGGTTAGACCCTTGAGCGACGAGCCGTCGACGAGATCGTCGATCACCGGCAGGATGGCGCGAAGTGCTGCCGTTGCCGGCCGGAAGCGCGGGTCGCCGGCCAACGGCGTTGCCAGCGACAGTCGGAACGCGCGGGCGCTCAGCCGGCGCATTGCCATTTCCAACTCGGCATGGTCGCCGCGTTCCAGCGCGTCGGATAGGATGACGACCGCGGCACCGCGCGCGAAGGCGGAGAAGCGCGGCACCGACAGGAAAGCGAGCAGCGTCGGTCCCATGCGGGTGCCGCCGTCCCAGTCGTCGACCTGCGTGGCCGCGCGGGCCAACGCCTGGTCGCGGTCGCGAATGCGCAACGCCCCGGTGATGCGGGTCAGCCGCGTGCCGAAGGTAAAGATCTCGGCGCGGTCCGCGCCTTGCACGGCGGTATGCGCCAGCTTGAGATAATCCGATGTGTGCAGCTTCATCGAGCCGGACACATCGATGAGGATCAGCAGCTTGCGCGGCACCGTCTGGCGGCGTCGCAGCAATGGTGAGGGGACATCGCCATCGGCGCTGACGATCTCCCGCAGCGACCGGCGCAGATCGAGCTTGCCGCGCGAGTGGGTGCGCACGGTGCGGAAGGAGCGGCGGGCGGGCAGGGCGGAAGCGAGCTTGCGGCGGAAAGCGGCAAGGTCGTCATCGTCGCGCTGGAAGTCGCGGCGGCTCAATTGTTCGGCGCCGGAGGACAATTCGCCACCTTCCTGATGACTGATCGCCTCGATCTCTTCCTGGCTTGCCCCGCCATCGTCCTTGATGCGGGTTTCCTCGTCGGCGTCGCCTTCGACCATCGCCGATGTGTTGCCATAGAAATGGCTTTGGAAATGCGCCTCGAATTCGTCGCGACGGTCGGGCGGTGGCGCCAGCGTGGCGAGCGCTGCCTCGCGGATGTCGGCCATCGAGCGCGGCCCGAGCAGCGTCACCGCCTGCATGAAGCAGGAGACCTGCTCGGGTGCTATGGCAAAGCCGTAGCGGCGCAGCAGCCGGCCGAAGCCAAGTAAGGGTGCGGCCGCGCGGGGTAAGCTCTCCTCTCCCCGTTCACGGGGAGAGGATGCCGGCAGGCAGGTGAGGGGCAGCGCTGACATCCGAGCGTCGCGCCGTCCCTCATCCGCCCCTTCGGGGCACCTTCTCCCCGTGAACGGGGAGAAGGGATTGTTGACGTCTCGGCTCACGCCAGCGCCTCCTCGACGATGCGGCCAAGCTCCGGCGCGATGTAGGAGAGGTCCTCTTCGTCCTTGATCAGCACGCCGATGGCGCGGCGGAAGGCTTCCGGCCAAGGGCTGCCGCCTTTTTCCAGGATGGTGGCGGCATTAGCCCATTCGACCGCCTCGGCAATGCCCGGTGGCTTGGCGAGTGGGCGGGTGCGGATGGTCTGTACCGCCGCCGCCACCGCGCGCGCCGTTGCCTCAGCTACATTGCCGGCGCGCAGCATGATGATGGCGGCCTCGCGCTCGGCGTCGGGATAGCCGATCCAGTGATAGACGCAGCGCCGGCGCAGCGCTTCGGCGAGCTCGCGGGTGCGGTTCGAGGTCAGGATCACGATCGGCTGCGCCGTGGCGCGGATGGTGCCGCGCTCGGGAATGCTGATCTGGAAATCGGAGAGGAATTCCAGCAGCAGCGCTTCGAATTCATGGTCCGAGCGGTCAATTTCATCGACCAGCAGCACGCGCTGCTCCGGCGCCTTCAGCACCTGCAGCAGCGGCCGCGCGATCAGGAAACGGTCGTCATAGATGTCGATCTCGTGCTCGCCGGCATGGCGGATGGCGAGCAGCTGGCGCTGATAATTCCATTCGTAGAGCGCGTGCGCGGCGTCGATGCCTTCATAGCATTGCAGCCGTACCAGATCGCGGCCGAGCAGCGCGGCGATCGCCTTCGCCGCCTCTGTCTTGCCGACGCCGGGCGCGCCTTCGAGCAGCAGCGGCTTGCCCAGCCGGATCGCCAGGAAGATGGCGGTCGCCAGACTGTCATCGGCCAGATAGCGCGAGGCGGCCAGATGCTGCGCCACCGCCTCCGGCGAGGTCGCGACAGTCTCGGCGCTTGTTCCGGTCATTTCGGTCCTCAGTTCGCCGCTTGCGCCTTCAGCGCGCGCAGGATGCGCTCCGGCGTGATCGGCAGTGTGTCGATGCGCACGCCGACGGCGTCGAAGACGGCGTTGGCGACGGCCGGGATCTGCGGATTGGCGCACATTTCGCCCGGTCCCTTGGCGCCATAAGGTCCGTCGGCGGAAGGACGCTCCAGCACGATGATCTCTGTCTTGGCGAGGTCGCCGGGGCCGGGCATCAGATATTGGTTGAAATCGGTGCCGCCATGGTCGCGGTTGGGATAGTAGGGCTCGGTGGTCTCGTACAGCGCGTGGCTGATGCCCATCCAGGAGCCGCCGACCAATTGCTGCTCGACCATTTTCGGGTTCAGCGCGCGGCCGATCTCGAAGACGTTCTTGACCGTCAGCACCGTCACCTCGCCCGTCTCGTCGTCGACCTCGACCTCGGCCACGGTGCAGGCATGCGCGTAGCAAGTCGATGGTTTCATCGCGCCGGTCTCTTTCTCCGGATAGGAGCGCGGAATGAGGAACATGCCGCGACCCGAGATCGAGCGGCCGCGCTTGAAATGCGCCGACAGCGCGACATCGAAGATCGAGATCGACTTTTGCGGCGCGCCATTGACCAGGATGTTGCCCTGGCCGTCGGTCTCGAGGTCGGAGGCATTCACCTCCAGCTCTTCCGCCGCCACTTCCAGCATCACCTGGCGGGCTTCTTTCGCTGCCTGGATCACGGCGTTGCCGGCGCGATGCGTGCCGCGTGAGGCGAAGGTGCCCATGCAGTGCGGGCCGGTGTCGGTGTCGGCGGTGTCGACGACCACACGGTCGGTCGGCACGCCGATCGTCTCGGCGCAGATCTGCGCCATGATCTGCTTCATGCCCTGGCCGAGATCGACGGAGGACAGCGTCACCATGAAATTGCCGGTCGGTGTCGAATGCACCAGCGCCTGCGTCGGGTCACCGCCGAGGTTCATGCCGGTCGGATAGTTGATGGCGGCGACGCCGCGTCCACGCCTGATCGCCATCTCAAGCTCCCTTCACATAGGAGGACATCGCCATGAATTTTTCCGCCACCGGCCAGTTGGCGGCGCGCGAGGCTTCCTGCATGCACTCGATCAGGGCTGCCCCTTCGGTCGGCTGGCGATGGGCCTTCATGTCGCCGTCGCGATAGGCGTTGATGAAGCGGAATTCGAGCGGGTCCATGCCGATCAGCCGCGCCAGCTTATCCATCTGCACCTCCAGCGCGAAGTCGCCGATGGTGACGCCGAAGCCGCGCATGGCGGAGGAGGGCGTGCGGTTGGTGTAGACGCAGTAGGTGTCGATCCAGACATTGGGGATGGTGTAGGGGCCGGGATAATGCCCCGCGCCCTTCTGCGCGCCATAGGGCGAGTGGCGCGAATAGGCGCCGGCGTCGGTATAGCCGGTGACCTTGCGCGCCACGATGCGGCCATCCTTCATGACGCCGTCCTTGATGTCGATTTTTTCGGCCGCGCGAGGTGACGATATCTGCATCTCCTCTTCGCGGCTGTAAATAAAACAGACTGGTCGTCCTGTTAGCTTGGCGCCGAGGATGGCGATCGGCTCGACGATGACGTCGACCTTGCCGCCAAAGCCACCGCCGACGGTGCCGCCGACGAAATGCAATTTGCTGCCCGGCATCTGCAGGATGATCGATGTGTTGTCGAGGGTGAAGAACATCGCCTGCGTGTTGGTGTAGCAGGTGAAGCGGTCATTGCCCTCGGGTACCACAAGGCAGCCCGTCGTTTCGGTAGGCGCGTGCTCGATCGGCGAGGACTGGTAGCTCTGCTCCAGCACGTGATCGGCACCGGCGAAGCCCGTCTCGACGTCGCCGAAGCGCACCTTGCGGCACTCGCCGCTGTCATAGAGGTAGTAGTTCTGGCCGTGATATTCGTTGACCAGCGGCGCGCCGGGCTTCAGCGCTTCCTCCATGTCGAAGACAGCCGGCAGCACCTCATAGTCGACCTTGACCTTGGCGGCGGCCTCTTGCGCCGCGCGCTCGGTCTCGGCCAGCACCGCCACCACGGCCTCGCCCTTCCAGCGCACCTTGCCATCGGCCAGCACGGTTTCGTCCTCCGGCCCGATCTGGATCAGGATGAGGATGGTGTAGACATTGTGCGGCACATCCTTGGCGGTCAGCACTCTGACGACGCCCGGATGCTTCTCGGCTTCCGACGTGTCGATAGAGCGGATGCGGGCATGGTGATGCGGGCTGCGCACCATTTTCAGATGCAGCATGCCGGGGAAATTGCGGTCGGCGAAAAAGGCGGTCTTGCCGGTGACATGGCCGGGCGAATCCGAGCGTGGCCTCGGCTGGCCGATCTCGTGCAGATCGTCCTTGCGGACGTCGGCGAAGTAGCTCTTGCGCAGTTCCATTGATTTGTTCCCTCAGAGCATGATGCCGAAAAGTGTGAAGCGGTTTTCGGACGACATCATGCTCTATCTCTTTGATTTAGAGGCGGATTCAGATTTCAGGTCGAATCGACCTGAAATCATCCGGCTCTAGGCCGCGTTCTGAGAGTTGGACCGCGCGGCGGCCAGCACCGCCTGGATGATCGGCTCGTAGCCGGTGCAGCGGCAGATGTTGCCCGACAGCGCCTCGACCACCTCGTCGCGGCTGGGATTGGGCGTGTGGTCGAGCAGCACCTTGGCGGCCATGATCATGCCCGGCGTGCAGAAGCCGCATTGCGTGGCGAAGGCGTCGAGGAAGGCGCGCTGCAGCGGGTGCAGCACGCCAGCTTCCGAAAGCCCCGCCGTCGTGGCGATGGCGGCGCCATTGCAGGTCTCGGCCAAGGTCAGGCAGGAGAGCCGGAGCTCGCCGTCGATGATGACCGAGCAGGCACCACAGGTGCCTTGATGGCAACCGCCTTTCGGGGAGGTGTCGCCGATCTTGTCGCGCAAGGCGTGCAGCAGCGTCGTGCCGCTGTCGACGAATTCGGCCGTTTCCGCGCCGTTGAGCGTGAATTGAACCGGAACCTTTGCCATGTTTTCCTCCCAGCGCGTCTGCCCGAACCCAGCGGACAGACGCGCGCCCCCGAACGAAATATTATGCGAGCAGCAGCCGGCCGAGATGGACCGGCAGCACTTCGTTGCGATACCAGGCGCTGGCAATCGGATCGGTGATCGGCGAGGTGCCATCACCGGCCGCGGCCAAAGCCGGCGCTATGCCGTCAGCGGTCAGCGTCCTGCCGATCAGCGCTTTTTCCGCCGCGCTGGCACGCATTGGCCGGTCGGCCATGCAGCCCAGTGCAATCCGCACCATAGACACGGTGCCATCCGGCGCCAGTGCGAGAACGCTGGCGATGCTGAGCACCGAGACGCCCTTGGGCTTGACCCGCGACACTTTCAGGAAGCGGAAACTGTCGGCCTTCGGAAGCGCGAAGCTCACGGACGTGACGATGGCGCGGCTGCCTTCCCGATTGGCCAGAAATATCTCGATCGGCGTTTCGCCGTCATCGGTGCCGACAATGGCGTCGAGCGCCAGCAGGGCAACAGCGAAATCGCCATAGGGAGCCGGCGCGAACAGATTGCCGCCGACGGTCGCCATGTTGCGGACCGCCGGGCCGCCGACGGCGCGGGCGGCCTTGGCAAGGGCGCCGAGGTCCGGATGGCGGGCGATCGCCGACATGGTCACCGAAGCGCCGATGCGGACCTTGCCATCGGCAATAACGATGGTGGACAAAGACGGCTCGGTCGACCTCACGAGGCCGGAGACCGAAACATCGCCTTCATTGGCCGCGCGGACCACGAGCGTGCCGCCGCCGAGATAGCGCGTGCCGACGGCTTTCAGTGCCGCGTTGGCGTCCTTGACCGTTGCAAAGGTCTGCAGTGCTAGCGCCATTGTTTGGCTCCTGTCAGCTCTGGCCGGCGAAATGGCTCTTCAGGGCGTTGAAGCCGCCCTGGAAAACATTGGCGCCCATGCCCTCGGCAAGCTTGTCGGCTTCTTCTGGCGCGGCGTCGAAGCTTGCGGTCCATTCGGCGTAGGTGCGGTCGCCATCGGTAACGCGCCGCAATTGCAGCGTCGCCTTGTGATTGGTGAGCGGCTGCGGCGTCTCGAGGATCGAATAGCTGACGAGGAAATCCCGGTCGGAGAAGTCGAGCAGCTTTTCGCGCAGGCGCGCGCCACTGATGAGCTGAAAATTGCGAACGCAGCCTATCGTCGAAGCGTCCTTGCCGTCCTCGATATGGCTTTCGACCATGCGCGGGTGCCAGCTTGGCAGTCCGTTGAAATCGCGTATGCGCGCCCAAACCTTTTCGACCGGCGCGTCGATGACGCTGGAGATGGTGACTTTGGCCATTCAAATGTTCCCTTGCAAAGCGATCCGGTGCAAGGGTAGGGCGGCCATCCCGGGGGCGCTTATCAATGCGTCTTGAACGCCTATCAAGGAGTCTGAAAAAGGGTGGCGGGCCGCTGGTTCAGGCGATCGCCCGCGCGGCTTCGCGGTAGACCGTCGGCGGCACGCCGACATGGTCGCGGAAGAAGCGCGAGAAATTGCCCTGCGTGGTGAAGCCGAGATTGCAGGCGACCGAGATCAGCGGCTCCTGCGACCATTGCAGCTGCCGCACCGCTTCCTCCATGCGCAGCGTGTTCCAGTAGACATTGGGCGTCAGATTGGTCTGTTCCTTGAACAAAGCGAAGAAATGCGGCCGCGACAGGCCGACGCTGCGCGCCACTTCGTCGAAGCAGATGCGTTCGCAGACATTGGCTTTCATCAGCTGGATCGCCTTGCGGACACGGAAGTCCTGCATGGTGTTGATGCGGACGCGCGCCTCCTGCGGCGCCGAGGCGTCGGCGGCGTCGAGCACCGAATCAATGAAACGCTCGATCTCGTAGTTGGCGATATCGTCGATGCTCTCATTATCGATGAGATGGTCGAGCAGATTGGCGGCGGCTTGGTGCAGCCAAGGCTCCAGCGTGATCGCGGCTTGTGAAAAGAGCGGCGCGGACGAGGGCAGGTCGCGGCGGCGGCGCGCCCAGTCCGGATCGATGTAGAAGGCGAGGAACAGGCCCGGCGTGCCGTTCCGCGACAGGATATGGCTGTGCGGCTGGAAGGAGTTGATGCCGGCGGCGGTGCAGGGGCCGAGCCGAACTGTCTCACGGCCGATGGTCATCTCGCCGGCCGTACCTTCCAGCCAGATGATGAGATGGGCCTCGACATGGGCATGGGTGACGAAGTCGCTTGCGACATTCAGGACAGAAACATGTCCGAACCGGCCCCAGTAGAGCCTGATCGCTTCCGTCATGGGTATTCCTCCCGCAGGCGACTGGCCTCCCTTCGCCTGCAACGCGAATATTGCGGCTGAGTTTGGGCCTGCGTCAAGGCGGGAGTCCGTGACGAGCGCGGAGGACAGCCGACGCGGGCGGATTTTCAGACTGAGCGATAGGCACCGGAACGAATAGCGGTTTGGGGAAGAACGCCAGCCCTCAAACCGAAGCCGTCATGCCGCCGTCGACATACAGCGTTTGGCCGTTGACGAAGGAGGATGCGTCGGAGGCGAGGAACACCGCGGCGCCGATCAACTCGTCGACATTGCCCCAGCGCCCGGCCGGTGTGCGCTTTTCCAGCCAGGCGGAGAATTCCGGATTGTCGACCAGCGCCTGGTTCATCTCGGTGCGGAAATAGCCGGGCGCGATCGCATTGATCTGCAGGCCGTATCTCGCCCAGTCGGCGCACATGCCCCTTGTCAGGTTGCGGATCGCGCCCTTGGTTGCGGTGTAAGGCGCGATGTTCGGCCGAGCCAGTTCGCTCTGCACGGAGCCGATATTGATGATCTTGCCCTTGCCGCGTGGGATCATGTGGCGGGCGACCGCCTTGCCGGCATGGAAGGCGCCGGACACATTGGTCTTGAACAGCCGCTCCCATTGCTCCTCGGGAAAATCCTCGAGCGGGGCGCGGAATTGCACGCCGGCGTTGTTGACGAGGATATCGATGGCACCGATCTCTGCCTCGATGCGGGCAATGTCCGTGTTGACTGCCTGAAAATCGGTGACATCGAAGATCGAGGCGTGCGCCTTGAAGCCGCCGGCACGCAGCTTTTCGACGGCGCTGTCGATCCTGGAGGCATCGCGGCCATTCAGCACCACGCTTGCCCCGTGTTCAGCCAGGCCCCGAGCCAAGGCGAAACCTATGCCTTGGCCAGACCCGGTAATCAGCGCAAGCCGCCCATCGAGGCTGAACAGGGAGTTTGTCACGGACTGTTTTGTCGTTTGACCATGATCTTATCCGAAAACCGGTTTCCACTTTTCGGGATCATGGTCTTAATCGCTGCGGCGGAAATTGCGGATGCGGTCGAACAGCACCGCCAGCAGGATGGCGCCGCCGATGAACACGCCTTGCCAGAAGGCATTGATACCGAGCAGGCCAAGACTGTTGCGGATCACTTCGATCAGGGCCGCGCCGACGATGGCGCCGAAGGCGGTGCCGACGCCACCAGCCAGATTGGCGCCGCCGATGACGGTGGCGGCGATCACTTGCAACTCCATACCCGTGCCGAGATTGGTGGTGACGGCGCCCAGCCAGCCGGTCTGGATGATGCCGGCAATGCCTGCCGACAGAGCCGAGATCATGTAGACGGCAACCTTGATCCGACGCACCGGCACGCCGGTCAGCGTCGCCGCATGCTCATTACCGCCAATGGCGAAGATGTGCCGGCCGAATTTGGTCCAGCGCAGGATGAAACCGGTGATCAGCGCCAGAAGGATCATGTAAAGAACCGGATTGGCGATCCCGAACACCCAGGCGCCGCCGCCCAATGCCAGCAGTTTGGTGTGGTCCGGCCCGAACTGGAAGACGACGGTGTTGTTGGAGGCGACCATCGCCAGGCTGCGGGCGATCGACAGCACACCGAGCGTTACCACGAACGGCGGAAAGCCAAGATAGGCGATCAGGACGCCGTTGAAGGCGCCGATGGCGAGCGCGGTTGCGATAGAGGCCAGAATGCCGACCTCGATCGAGTAGCCGGCATGCATGGTGACGGCCAGCACCATCGATGACAGGCACAGCACCGAGCCGACCGAGAGGTCGATGCCGCCGGTGATGATGACGAAGGTCATGCCGAGCGCGATGATTGCGACGAAGGTGATGTTGCGGGTGATGTTGTAGAGGTTTTTCGACGTGGCGAAGGCGTCGGTGGCAAACGATAGGAACACGCACGCAAGGATGACGGAGATCACCACCCAGAAAGTCTGGCTGGCCAACAACCTTGCCAGCAAGGATTGCTGCTTGTGCTCGATCGGCTGGTCAATTGTCAGTGCCATCATCGACCTTCATTTGCTGTCATGGTGAAAACGCTTGAAATCAAACCTGTTCGATGGCGCCGGTGATCAGCCCGGTGACTTCCTCGGGCGAACTCGACGCAATCGCCTTGTCGGCGACCTTGCGGCCGCGCCGCATGACGATGACGCGGTCGGCGACGGTGAAGACATCGGGCATGCGGTGACTGATCAGCACCACGGCGATGCCCTGGTCGCGCAAATGACGGATCAGGTTCAGCACCTCGGCGACCTGGCGCACCGAGATCGCCGCCGTCGGTTCGTCCATCAGCACGATCTTGGCCTGGGACAGCATGGTGCGGGCAATCGCCACTGCCTGGCGCTGGCCACCCGACATCTGCTTGACGAGGTCGCGCGGCCGGGTCTCGGACTTCAATTCGGCGAAGAGCTGGCCTGCGCGTTTATACATCGTCGCATAATCGAGGATGCGGAGCGGCCCCAGGCCGCGGCGCAATTCGCGGCCGAGATAGACATTCGCCGCCGCGGTCAGATTGTTGCAGAGCGCCAGATCCTGGTGGACGATCTCGATGCCGTGCTGGCGGGCTTCCGCCGGCTTGTGGAGGATCAACTCCTTGCCGTCCATTCGCATGGTGCCATGGCTCGGGCGGAAATTGCCGGCGATCATCTTGACCAGCGTCGACTTGCCGGCGCCGTTGTCGCCCATCAGGCCGACCACCTGTCCGGGCTCGATCGACAGCGAAACGTCGTTGACCGCCTGGATGGCGCCGAAATGCCTTGAGATGTTGGTGAGTTCGAGAACCGCCACCAGCCTTTACCTCCCCGTGCCTTGCCTGCTTTTCCGGTGGACCGGGCGCAGCTTTCGCCACGCTTTTCCAGCTCCTCCCGGAAACAGCGCTGACCTGCATCTACGCGAATGCCCGCGCAGGCGTCAATTGTCAGACGAATAAGAATTGCCAATAGTCGGGGAAATGCGGCCGGGGGCTGTTGCGGGACGGGGTTGAATCTTTCGAAAAATCAGTTTTGTAGGACAAATGGCATTGACGTTGGCCGCGAGCCGAGATTAGCTGAGCATCGGAGGACTAAATCAATATGTCGATCCCATGCCGGCCTGCCGCGCGGGATCATCAGAGAATTGTCGGTCGTTGCCAGTCAGTTTTCGATCTGGCTGACCGAAATGAAAATACTTATCGGCCTGGCGTATGACATGAGCGCTCGCACAACGACCCTCTGTCATCACGCATCCGGTCGATCTGTGTGGCGGACACGCCGTGTCCGTCTGTTTCCAAGGGAGGACTGACATGAGGAAAACACTTTTGCTCGCCGCCGTCGCCGCCATGGCGCTTGGCGCCGGGCCGGCTTTGGCCAAGAAACAGCTCGTCATTGTCGTGAAAGGTCTCGACAATCCGTTCTTCGAAGCCATTCACCAGGGCTGCGAGAAATGGAACAAGGAAAACGCCAGCTCGGAATATGAGTGCTTCTACACCGGTCCGGCGTCGACTTCCGATGAAGCCGGCGAGGCGCAGATCGTCCAGGACATGCTGAGCAAGGCCGACACGGTGGCGATGGCGATTTCGCCGTCCAACGCGCCACTGATCGCGCAGACGATCAAGACCGCCAATCCGACGATCCCGATCATGACCGTCGATGCGGACCTCAGCAAGGAAGATGCAGGGCTTCGCAAGACCTATCTCGGCACCGACAACTATCTGATGGGCAAGAAGATCGGCGAGTACATCAAGAAGGGCAAGCCGAATGGCGGCACGATCTGCACCATTGAAGGCAACCCGGCCGCCGACAACATCCTGCGCCGTGCCCAGGGCATGCGTGACGCGCTTTCGGGCAAGGACGGCCTCGCCGCACTTGCCGGTGAAGGTGGCTGGACCGAAGTTGCAGGCTGCCCGGTGTTCACCAATGACGACGGCGCCAAGGGCGTACAGGCGATGACCGACATCCTCGCCGCCAACCCCAAGCTCGACGCCTTCGGTATCATGGGCGGCTGGCCGCTGTTCGGCGCGCCGCAGCCCTATCGCGACCTGTTCGGACCGCTCAAGGACCGGATTGCCAGCAACGACTTCGTCATCGGTGCCGCCGACACGATCGGCGACGAGGTGGCGATCGCCCGTGACGGCCTCGTGACCGCGCTGGTCGGTCAGCGGCCGTTCGAAATGGGCTACAAGGCGCCGTCGGTGATGATCGACCTCATCGAAGGCAAGCCCGTCGCCGATCCGGTGTTCACCGGCCTCGACGAATGCACCAAGGATACTGTCGACACCTGCATCCAAAAGTAGGTTGTCGATTTCGGGACGCCCGGCAACGGGCGTCCCGTCACTCCTGAACGGGACGCAATGCTCGGGGCGACAGGCTCCGGCTTTGGCGCGTCCATGGTCTGGATTTTTCGGCAACGAGATCGGCGCACCGTGCAGGTTCGGGCCAACCCGGACGACAGACGGCCGACGCATTGGAACGTGAATGCCGGACGAGAAGTCAAAAGAGCGAGCCGATCGGACCAAGGCACAAGCCAGCCGCCGTCCGGCCGTCATGCGTACTGGTGCGGCGCACTTCGCGGGAGCGAGCGTGCATGTCTCGCTGGCCGGTGAGATTGGCTTGCGGATCGTGCGCGGCGACTATCCGCCCGGCACTATCCTGCCCAATGAGGCCAAATGGGCCGAGATGTTCAACGTCAGCCGTTCGGCGGTGCGCGAAGCCATCAAGATGCTGATGGCGAAAAGCCTGTTGGCATCGCGCCCCAAGATCGGCAGCTGGGTCGAGCCGAAGGAGCGCTGGAACCTGCTCGACCGCGACGTGCTGGCCTGGTACGCGACCGCGCCTGACCGCGAGGCTTTTCTGCGCACCGTACAGGAGTTCCGCCACATCATCGAGCCCGAGGCGTCGGCCTTTGCCGCCCTGCGGCGCAGCGACCAGCAGATGGAGGAGATCAGCCAGGCCTGCCGCGATATGAACGAGGCCCTGAACCTGCAGGACCGTATCCGCGCCGACACGCGCTTTCATCTCGCTATCCTGCGCGCCTCCGGCAACGATCTTTTGGTGCCGCTCGGCGTTCTGATCGAGTCGGCGCTCGACCATCTCTTCGCGTTCACGACGCAGCAGGTCGGCGATCAGCGGCAGGCACAGAAACTGCATGAGGCGATCGAGAAGAACATCCGCCTGCGGCGTCCGGTAGCCGCGCGCAGTGCCGTGCACAAACTGCTTGAAAACACCGACGATGGGATCGGGCGGTCAAGGCGGTGATCGGCGCCTCCGTCTGGCTCGGATCGTCTGCTTCTTGCCGTCCCTGGTCGGCATCAGGTCGACGCCGTTGACCTTGCCGATATGTGTCGCCAGCATCGGCACGAATTGCTCGGCCGGGCCGATGGCATGGGCGCCGGCGAAGGAGTTCTTGGTGGCGTTGCCGAGCGGGTTGGCGATGCCGGCCGCACCCGCCATCGATTCCAGATAGGTCAGGTCCTTGAAGGCATTGGCGATCGAGAATTTGTGGGCGTCGCGGTCGCCCTCCAGCGTCCAGCGCATGAAGGTCTGGTAGAAGCCGCAATCCATGCGGCCGTTGCGGATGACGCTGTCGAAGCGCGGCGGCGAGATGCCGACCTTCTGTGCAAGCGCCAATGCCTCGGAATAGATAGCGGCGTAGCCGAGCGAGATGAAATTGTTGAGCAGCTTCATGCGGTGGCCGTCGCCGGTGTCGCCAATATGGACGATGCGGCCGGCCCAGGTTTCGATCACCGGTTTCACCCTGGCAAAGAGGGCGTCCGGCGCGCCGACCATGGCGTCGAGCGTGCCTTCCCAGGCTTCCTTCGGCGTGCGGCTCAGTGGCGCGTCGACAAAATCGATGCCGAGCGCCTTCAGTTCCGCTGCCAGCGCCACCGTCGAGACCGGATCGGAGGTCGAGCAATCGATCACGACCGAGCCTTTCTTCAAACCCTCCTTGAGGCCGCCGGGGCCGCGAATGATGGCTTCAACCTCGCGTGAGCCGGTGACGCAGATGAAGACGATTGTCGATGCCGCCGCCACATCGCGCGGGGTCGATGCTTCCTTCGCACCTCGACCGAGCAGGTCTTCCGCCGGCTTGCGGTTCTTGCGGCCAAGAAAGGTCAGGGCGTAGCCCTTGTCGACGATGTTCTTGGCGATCCCGTGTCCCATAAGGCCAAGGCCGATAAAGCCGATCTTTTCGCTCGCGGCGGTCGTATTCATGTCTTCAAGTCCTGTTGCAATGATTGATGATCGGCGCTGCCGTTTTGCAGGCGAAATGGTTGCGGATCGCGATATTGTCTGACAATACACATAAATCCCAGAGGATGTGGAGAGCAAAATGGCGAAGCGGATCATGTTCACCGGCGGCAGCGGCAAGGCCGGACGCCATGTCGTGCAGTATCTGGTGGAGCAAGGCTGTCAGGTGCTCAACATCGACACCAAGCCGCTCGACAACCCCAAAGTGCGCACGCTGATCACCGACATCACCGACAGCGGACAGGTGTTCAACGCGCTATCGAGCTACATGGGCCTGCATGAATTCGACCCATCGCTGCGCCCCCAGCCGGTCGATGCCGTGGTCCATTTCGCCGCCATTCCGCGCATCATGATCACCACCGACAACGAGGTATTCCGCATCAATGCGCTCGGCACCTACAATGTCATCGAGGCGGCGGTGAAGCTCGGCATCCGCAAAGTTATCATCGCCTCCAGCGAGACGACCTATGGGCTGGTGTTCGCCAACGAGCCGCGCGATCCCCAATATTTCCCGCTCGACGAGGAGTACGATGTCGATCCGATGGACAGCTATGCCCTGTCCAAGGTCGTCAACGAGAAGACAGCTCGCGCCTTTGCGCAGCGCAACGGCACCGACATCTATGCCCTGCGCATCGGCAACGTCATCGAGCCGCATGAATATTCGCTGTTTCCGAAATGGTTCGCCGATCCTGGTTTCCGCAAGCGCATCGCCTGGAGCTATGTCGATGCGCGCGACCTCGGCCAGATCACGTTGCGCGCCATCGAGAAGGATGGCCTCGGCTATCAGGTGTTCAATGCCGCCAATGACGACACATCGTCCGACCTGCCGACCGCCGAACTCTTGAAGCGGTTCTATCCCGGCGTGCCGGTCAAGGCCGAACTCGGCGAATACGAGACGCTGCTCTCCAATCGCAAGGCGCGTGACGTGCTCGGTTTCCGCCCGGAGCACAGCTGGCGCAAATACGTCAAGCAGGCCTGAGCCGCGGGAGCATCCGGGCTGATCTGTGCACAGCGGCCGGCTTTGCGGCCCAAGCCGCTTGCCGCGCTTGACAGCACCCTCAATCCGGACTTTCTGGAGCCTATGCGGGACGCGAAGCCGAACAAGGAAAAATCGCCGTCGAAAGCGGCCTCCACCGAGCGTCCCGCCGGCGCTCGCCGACCTGATGCGGCGCGCATTCCAGGGTCGAGCGTCCATGCCTCTCTGGCCAGCGAGATCGGCCTCAGGATCGTGCGCGGCGATTATCCGCCCGGCACCATCCTGCCCAACGAAGCGAAATGGTCGGAGACCTTCAGCGTGAGCCGCTCGGCGGTGCGCGAAGCCATCAAGATGCTGATGGCCAAGAGCCTCTTGGCCTCACGTCCCAAGATCGGCAGCTGGGTCGAGCCGAAGGAGCGATGGAACCTGCTCGACCGCGACGTGCTGGCCTGGTACGCGACGTCGCCGGATCGCGAAGTGTTTTTGAAGACCGTGCAGGAGTTCCGCCACATCATCGAGCCGGAAGCGACCGCCTTTGCCGCCATGCGGCGCACCGACGAACAGATGGCCGAGATCAGCCAGGCGTGCCGGGAGATGGGCGCGGCAACCAGCCTGCAGGAGCGTACCCGCGCCGA
This sequence comes from Mesorhizobium sp. M1396, assembly GCF_040317725.1. Classification (NCBI taxonomy): domain Bacteria; kingdom Pseudomonadati; phylum Pseudomonadota; class Alphaproteobacteria; order Hyphomicrobiales; family Phyllobacteriaceae; genus Mesorhizobium; species Mesorhizobium sp. M1396. Next base: position 43,981 of record NZ_JAMYLA010000035.1, read on the forward strand.
CACCCGTTTTCACCTCGCTATCCTGCGCGCCTCGGGCAACGACCTTCTGGTGCCGCTCGGCGTGCTCATCGAATCCGCCTTCGATCATCTCTTTGCCTATACGACGCGGGAAATCGATGATCTCAATCATGCGCAGAAGCTGCACGAGGCGATCGAGAAGAACATTCGGCTGCAACGCCCGGATGCGGCGCGCAACGCGGTGCGAAAACTGCTCGCCAATACAGACGGCGTCATCCGCGCCCGGTAGACTTATCGATCGCAGCTAATCGTCTTTCTCACGCCCGAAGGCGGTGCGCAGCTCGTCCTTGGCGTCCTCGAGCACTTGCCTGCGCGCTGCAGGTAGGTTCTTGCCGGCGCGGTTGATGTAGAAGTTGAGCATCGACATGGCTGACTGGAACGGCTCGGCCTTGCGCCGGTGGCTGTGTTCGGCAGATCGCTTGAGCGAGGCAGCGATCTTCTTGGCGTCGTCGGATTCGAAGACGTGGTCCTCGAGATCCAACGCGTCGCTGTGCTCGGTCACGTTGGCCGACCATTTTTCCTTGGTGGCGGTCATGGTGGACTCCTTCGCCGGTTTGCTTGTTGGGAAACTCCGCATATTGGCATCGGTTCCTGCATTCGCCTTTAGGTCTGGAGCCACGGATTTGCCCGCTGTGGCGCTGCTGCGGCCCGAGAATGCGCCGATAGTGGCGAGAACGGCAGCCCATTTCGAGACCGCCGACAGGAAACCCCTTGACCCGAACCGAATTGAGCCGGCCGAGCCCCGGCATCGACAGCTCCTATGCCTGGATGCGGCTTGCCATCTCGATGCTGCTGGCGACGATCGGCGCCGTCGGCATGTGGGCGGTTGTCGTGGTGCTGCCCGCCGTGCAGGCCGAGTTCGGTGTCGACCGCGCCGCCGCGTCCATGCCCTACACCGCGACCATGGTCGGCTTTGCCGCCGGCAACGTGCTGATCGGGCGCGCTATCGACCGAATGGGCTACTGGATCCCGGCGTTGCTCTCTTCGATTGGGCTCTCCGCCGGCCTTCTGCTCGCGGCGCTGTCGACCTCGATCCTGCAATTCACCCTTGCCCAAGGGTTGCTGATCGGTGTCGGCACATCGGTGATCTTCGGGCCGCTGATCGCCGACATCTCGCACTGGTTCAACCGCCGGCGCGGTGTCGCGGTGACCGCGGCCGCGGCCGGCAATTACCTTGCCGGAGCGATCTGGCCGACCATCATGCCGACGCTGATGAAGGCAGAAGGCTGGCGCTTCACCTATGCGGCCATCGGCATCTTCTGCCTGGTGACCATGGTGCCGCTGGTGCTGATGCTGCGGCGCGATGCCCCGGCGGCGGCCGCCGCCGGCTCGCCGGGAAGCCGGCCGGTGCAGCCGATCTCGCTGTCGCCGGCGGCCTTGCAGGTGCTGCTGGTCGTCGCCGGCCTCGGCTGCTGCGTGGCGATGTCGATGCCGCAGGTGCACATCGTCGCCTATTGCATGGACCTCGGCTACGGCGTGGCGCATGGCGCCGACATGCTGTCGATCATGATGGCGGGCGGCGTCGTCAGCCGGTTGGCGTCGGGCTTTGTTGCCGATCGCATCGGCGGCATGAAAACGCTCCTGATCGGTTCGGTGCTGCAGTCTCTTTCGCTGCTGTTCTACATCCCGTTCGACGGACTTGCCTCGCTCTATGTGGTGTCGCTGGTGTTCGGCCTGTCGCAAGGCGGCATCGTGCCTTGCTACGCCATCATCGTGCGCGATTACATGCCCGCCAAAGAGGCTGGCCAGCGTATCGGCATCGTCATGATGGCGACCATCTTCGGCATGGCGATCGGTGGCTGGATGTCGGGCTGGATCTACGACCTGACCGGTTCCTATGCCGCGGCGTTTCTGAATGGCATCGCCTGGAATTTGCTGAACATACTGGCGATCGGACTGTTATTCTGGAAGGCACGGCGCAGCACCGCCGTGATGGCTTGAAGGCGGGCAGGATTGTTGCCGTTGCTTGACAAGGACAACAGGCCGCGCGACGCCAGAAGGCGAGTGGGTGCGGCAACGCGGGCCGGCAAGATGGCGACAGCAAAAACGATCGTATCGCGACTGTGCCCTGCCAGGTGCATTCCCGAGCGAGCGCGTCCGTGATCAAGCCACGCTCACGCCGTGGCGGCGGCCGCCCGACCATATCAGATGTCGCGCGCAAGGCCGGTGTCGGCGCCATCACAGTGTCGCGCGCCTTGCGCGAGCCGGAGCGTGTCTCGGAAGAGCTGCGTCGCCAGATCCAGGCCGCCGTCGACGAACTCGGCTATATGCCGGACCCGAATGCGCGGGCGCTGGCTTCGGCGCGCGCCGAGGTGTTCGGTGTTCTGGTGCCGTCGCTCACCAACAACGTCTTCGCGGAGGTGGTGCGCGGCATCTATGACAGCTTGTCGGACAGCCCGTTCCGCATCCAACTCGGCAACACCCATTATTCCGGCCTCGAGGAAGAGCGGCTGCTGCAGGTGTTCGGCTCGCAGCGGCCGGCAGCGCTGATCGTCGCCGGCATCGACCAGACACCGGTCTCGCGAAAGCTGCTGGAAAGCGCCGGCTGCCCTGTGGTGCAGGTCATGGAGACCGGTCCAGATCCAGTCGACATGATGGTCGGCTTCTCGCATCTCGACGGCGGCAGGACGGCAACCGAACATCTGATCGAAGCGGGCTACCGCCGCATCGGCTTCATCGGCGCGCGCATGGACCCGCGCTCGCAGCGGCGCCTGGCAGGCTACCGCGCGGCGATGGAGGCCGCCGGCCTGTTCGACCCGCGCCTTGTCACCACCACGCCGGTGCCATCCAGCGTGTCGCTCGGTCGCGAAATGTTCCGCGACGCACTGGCCAAGGTGCCGACACTCGACGGTGTCTTCTGCAACAATGACGACATCGCGCTCGGCGTGTTGTTCGAGTGTCATCGCGCCTCGATCGCGGTGCCGAAGACGATCGGCATCGTCGGTTTCAACGACCTCGACATGATGCAGGTGGCGTTCCCGTCGATCACCAGCATCCGCACCCACCGCTATGAGATCGGCCGACGCGCGGTCGCCATGGCGCTGGCGGCGATCGCCGGCAACAGGCCGGAGCAACGGATCGTCGATCTCGGTTTCGAGCTCAAGCGCCGCGAGAGCACCGCCCGTTGAATACACAGAGGCGACTGTGCGAATGCCGGTTTACACGCCAATTTGGTAGCGCTACCATTCCTTCTGAACAGGTGGACGAGCAGCGGGGTCGCGCCTGTTTATTATACATAAGCGACAACTAAAACTTGTTTATTATGGATAATATGATAGTTTTCGCCCGGCTGGCGGTGACGAGGGGAGGAACCAGGTCGGCCGTCACGGGCGACTAAACGCGTATGCCATGGCAAGGAGGTGCCGGGCCCATCGCGTCAAAAACTTCGCAAAGCGAAACCATAATCAAGAACTGCAACTGGGAGGAATATCGATGATCAAGTCACTTGTTGGTGGCATCGTTGCCGCCACTGCATTCGTCATGTTGAGCTCGTCGGCAATTGCCGCGGGCCCTGAAGTCGTCAAAGGCCCGGCAGCGGAGCCGGATTGCTTCGTACCCTGGGCCGCGGATACGCAGTTCTTCAAGTTCCCCAAAAAGGCGGGCCCATACCGCATTGCGCTCGCCAACGGCTATATTGCCAATACGTGGCGCATCCAGATGGTGCAGACCGCGAAAGCCTATGCGGCACAGAAGGACGTCGCCGCGAAGCTGAAGGAATTCAAGGTCGTCTCGACCGGCGAAGACGTGCCGGCGCAGATTTCGGCGATCAACAACTTCATAGATTCCGGCTATGACGCGATCGTCGTCAACGCGCAGAACCCGACTGCCTTCGGGCCGGTGATCAAGCGTGCCAAGGAAGCCGGCGTCGTGCTGGTTGCTTTTGACAACATCCTCGACACCAAGGACGCGATCAACGTCAACGTCGACCAGAAAGGTCTTGGCGAGCTGTGGGGCAAATGGCTGGTCTCGCATGTGCCGAATGGCGGCAAGATCCTCGAAGTGCGCGGCGTTGCCGGAACATCCGTCGACACCGACCGCCACAATGGCATCCATGAGGCTCTCGACGCCTCCGGCAAGAAATGGGCCGTCACGGAGGTTGTCGGCAAGTGGGATGACGGCGTTGCGCAAAAGGCTTCGGCCGACGCAATCGCCACCAACGGCCCCTTTGACGGCGTCACTGGACAGGGCGGCGACACCGGCATCGTGCAGGCGATGATCGATGCCAAGCATCCGTTCGTGCCGTTCGGTGGCGAGACCGAAAACGGCTTCCGCAAGTTCTGCGCGGCCCATGCAGCCGACGGGTTGAAATGTTCGTCGGCCGGTACCGGGCCGGCGCAGGTGGCTGTTGCCATCAAGACGGCGATCGCAGCGCTTGAAGGCAATGTCGTCCCCCAGTCAATCAAGCTGCCGCTTGCCGTCGTCGAGGATCCGAACTTCAAGGCTGGTCAGGATTTCTTCCCCGACCAATCCGACAATTTCTTCGTCGGCAATTCTTTCCCGACCTGCGGCATCAATTTCACCGCACAGGAAATCATGGGGCAGACCAAGGAAAACCAGTAGGCCGCACACCCGGCGCCGTGAGATTGCTCATTGCGCCGGGAGTTCGATATCTTGGTGATCAAAGCGCCCCGGGAGGGCCGATGGACATTGCTGTTCCGCTCTTTCGTATGGAAGGCATATCCAAGCGCTATGGTGGCGTGCGAGCTCTGGAAAACGCCGAGCTTTCGGTCACATCCGGCAGCATTCACGCCATCCTTGGCGAAAACGGTGCCGGCAAATCAACGCTGATCAAGGTCATGGCCGGCGTCGTCGCGGCCGACGAGGGCCGAATGACGCTGGATGGCCGCGAGGTGACCTTCGCCTCGCCTGCTGCTGCCAACCAGGCAGGCATCGTCTGCATCTTCCAGGAGCTGTCGCTGGTTCCCGAACTCAGCGTCGCCGACAACATCGTCATTTCCGATCCGCCCAAACGCTTCGGCATGATCGACCGCAAGGCGCAGCGCCGCATCGCGGAAGAGGCGCTGGCGCGTGCTGGTGCCGCCGATATTCATCCGCTGGCACTGGTCAAGGACCTGCCCTTGTCGCGGCGGCAGATGGTGGAAATCGCCAAGGCGCTCGCCAGAAAGCCGCGCATCCTGATCCTCGACGAGGCGACGTCGGCGCTGACGGCGGCGGACGTCTCGAAGATCTTCTCGGTGCTGAAGCGGCTGCGCTCGGAAGGGTTGTCGCTGCTCTACATCTCGCACCGCATGAACGAGATCGCGGAGCTGGCCGACCAGTGCACGGTGTTCCGCAATGGCCGTAACGTCGCCAGCTATCCGGCCGGCTCGAAGAGCGACAATGAAGTGGTCGAGCTGATGATCGGCCGTGAGTACAGCCACATCTTTCCGCCGAAGCCCGCGGCCGTGCCTGCCACCGCCGCCCCCAGGCTCGAAGCCCGCAAGCTCTCGTGGACTAACCGGCTGCACGACATCTCGCTGACCGTCAGGGCAGGCGAGGTGGTCGGCCTCGGCGGCCTTGACGGCCAAGGCCAGCGCGAATTGCTGCTCGCCTTCTTCGGCGTGCTGCGGGGCCTCAGCGGCCAGATCCTGATCGACGGCAAGCCGGTGACGATCGCCAGTCCTTCTGCTGCCCGAAAGGACGGCATCGGCATGGCGCTCATACCGGAGGACCGCAAGACCGAAGGCCTGATGCTGCCGATGACTGTGCGCGAGAACCTGTCCTTCGCCGCGCTGGACCGGCTGTCCAAGGGCGGCATCATCGACCGCGCCGCCGAGCAGCGGCTGATTGACGATATGGTCGGCCTTCTGGCGATCAAGACGGCCGGTCTCGACATTCCGGTCGCGGCACTTTCGGGCGGCAATCAGCAGAAGGTGGTCATCGCCAAATGGATGATGCGCCAGCCGCGCATCATCCTGCTCAACGATCCGACACGTGGCATCGATGTCGGCACCAAGCAGGAGCTCTACCAGCTGATGCGCAAGCTGGCGGATGCCGGGGCGGCGATCCTGTTCTATTCGACCGACTATGACGAGTTGATCGGCTGCTGCGACCGAGTGCTGGTGCTCTATGACGGGGCAGTCAAGCGCGAGCTGGTCGGCGCCGAGATCACCGAGCGGGCGCTGATATCGAGCGCGCTCAACATCCATGGCGAGGACAGCCCCGTGAGCCTGGGAGCGGACGCATGAAGGATTGGCGCTACTGGCTTGCCGAGCAGCGCGGAACGCTGCTGGCGCTCGGCATCTTCGTTGTCATGTTCGTCATCTACACGTCTAACCATCCGGCGGGCTTCACCGCAAATGTCGTGCAGACGGCCTCGAACAAGGGCGTTCTGCTCGCCTTCGTCGCGATGGCGCAGACGCTGGTGGTGATCACCGCCGGCATTGATCTCTCCGTCGGCATGATCTTCCTGCTCACCAACTGTCTGGCCTCCTGGCTGGTTGTGGGCACACCGATGCAGACAACGCTCGGCGTCATCGCGGTGCTGGCGGTTGGTCTGCTCTGCGGCGCCATCAACGGCGCCATCGTCATCTATGGACGGCTGCAGCCGATCGTCGCCACCATTGCCACGGGGGCGGTCTATTACGGCATCGGCCTGTTGCTGCGGCCATTCCCGGGCGGTTCGGTCAATGAGGATCTGGCCGATGCGTTGACGGGCCGCGTGTTCGGCATGGTGCCGGCAAGCCTCGTCGCGCTGTTGGCAATCGTGCTGGTGATCTGGGTGCCGTTCAGCCGCTCGGTGCTAGGCCGCGCCGCTTATGCGGCAGGGTCGTCGGAGACGGCGGCCTACATGTCCGGCGTGCCGATCCGGCGCGGCAAGTTTGCCGCCTACACGCTGGCCGGGCTGCTGGCCGCGATAGGCGGCCTGTTCCTGACCTTCTTCACCTATACGGGCGACGCGGCCTATGCCAGCGGCAATGCCTACACGCTGTTTTCGATCGCCGCCGTTGTGCTCGGTGGCGTCTCGCTGTTCGGCGGCAAGGGCAGTGCCATCGGCGCGATCTTCGGCGCGCTCGCCTTCCGCACCATCGGCGACCTGTTGTTTGTGTTCGATTTCGATCCGCTCTGGCAGCCGCTGTTCCAGGGCGTTATCCTGCTGGTCGCCGTCAGCCTCGGCGCCTTCGCCCTGTTTCGGGTCCGCAACCGGCTGGAGTGGTTCCTGTGAGCGAAACGACGCTTGGCGGCATTGCCGGCCGCATGCCCAGCTTCATCCGCCGCGCCGATCCAGCGGTGCTGACCGCCTTTGCCTGCATTGCGCTGTTGCTGTGTCTTGGCAGCCTTTATTCGCGCAGCTTTCTGTCGCCGGAGTACCTGCTGCAGCAGCTCAAGGTCGCCTCGTTCCTCGGCGTCATCGCCACCGGCATGATGCTGGTCATCCTGCTTGGCCAGATCGACCTGTCGGTGCCCTGGTGCGTGGCGGCGGGCGCGATGATGGCCTGCGCGGCGGCCGCCTATGGTCCGGCCGGGGTGGTGCTGGCGATCCCGTTTGGCATTCTCTGCGGTGTGCTGATCGGTATCGTCAACGGAATCGGCGTCGCCTATCTGCGCATCCCCTCGATGATCATCACGCTGGCCACCAACGCCGTCGCGCAGGGGCTGATGGTCGTCTATACCGGCGGCTTCTCGCCACAGGATTCGGCGACGGGCGCGATGCGCTACCTGGCGACCGGCTTTGGCATTCCGGGCGTCCCCAACGCCGTCATCATCTGGGCGCTGATCGGCGCTGCAATGGTGTTCGTGCTGACCCGCACCAGCTTCGGCCGCACCGTCTACGGCATCGGCAACCGCGAGCGCGCCGCCTATCTTTCCGGCATCGACACACGACGCGTGGTTATGATCGCCTTCGCGGCGTCGGGCGGTCTCTCCGCTTTCGGGGGCGTGCTGCTCGCCGGCTATGCCTCCAAGGCGGCGCAGTCGATGGGTGATGCCTATCTGTTGCCGTCGATCGCGGCTGTCGTGCTTGGCGGCACCTCGATCCTGGGCGGCCGCGGCTCGTATCTCGGCACCGTCGCCGGTGTCATCCTGATCACCCTGCTGCAATCCATCCTGTCGGTCATGCAGATGCCGGAAGCGGGGCGGCAGATCATCTACGGCGTCGTCATCGTCGCCATGCTGCTGCTCTACGGCCGCGCGCCGGCAAGCCGCTGACAATGGACGAAAAGGCAGCACAGGCGCCAACGGGCGCTCCCGGCTCGATGCCTCCGGCCATCGTGGTGATGGGCGTCGCCGGCTGCGGCAAGTCGGCCGTCGGTATTGCACTGGCGGCCGCGCTGGGCGTTACCTTTATCGAGGGCGACAGGCTGCACCCGCCGGAAAACGTCGCACGCATGGCTAGCGGCGAGCCGCTCACCGATCAACTGCGTGAAGGTTGGCTTGACGCGATCGGCGAGCGCATCGCGGGATCGGTGGGGCAGGGCGAAGGCGTGGTTGCCGCCTGCTCGGCGCTGAAGCGCGGCTATCGCGCGCGCTTGAGCGGCTTCTGCCCGGAGATCGTCTTCCTCTATCTGGAGATCGACCCTGCCACGGCCAGGCGGCGTGTCGGCAGCCGCAAGGGCCATTTCATGCCGGCAAGCCTCGTCGACAGCCAGTTCGCCATCCTCGAGCCGCCGACAGCGGATGAGAAGGCCTTGACGCTCGATGCGACCCGCTCGGTCAGCGAACTCGTCGCTGCCGGCGTCCACCGGCTACGCCGGTCATGAACCTTCATCATCAGTGCCGATACCGGTGCTGTCCTGAGCCTCGGTCAGCCGCTGCCGACGGGACCATTTCAGCATCTGCTCGGGGTAGAGCTTCAGCGCCTCCAGCAAGCGGTCGCGCTTGAGCAGGATGTAGTGTGCCTGCACGGCCATGTTCTTGGCTCCAGCCCTGATCGTATCCGTTGCCGGGGTGACGGACGCCTCCGGCGCCAGCGCAGGGCTGAGCACGGCCCGGTATTGCCTGAAGGGAACCACTTCGAAGGTCGACATGGCAAACAGGGCGGTCCTGCCCCTGGCCGCGAAATTCGCCGGCGCCGAGGCGAGGTGGGTCCAGCCGGTCTCGCCCATGGCGGCCTCCGTGAAGGTGGAGCCGGCATGGACGGTGTTGGTCATCGTCACCACGCCATTCTGCTTCAGGATCTTCTGGATGCGGATGGTGACTTGATAGGCATCGTCGCGATCAAAGGCGACCCGGCTTTTCAGGAACCGGTTCTCGACATTGACCAGCGGCGGGTTGAGGAAACGCAGGCCGAAGGCGCTTTCGGAAATACCGTGGGTGTTGACGCTCACCTGATGCGCCTCGATACCGGCCTCGTACAAAGCACGCTTGCCGATGATGGTCTGGGCGATGAATTGATCGCACCAGAGGATGGCGCCGTGGCCGCGCTGCAAAGCCGACCGCAGCCCGTCCAACCCCTCCAGCCGGATCGTCGGCGACCAGCGGCCAGCCACTAGATGCGCGGCGAGCTGCAGGCGGCGGCGATGGCGGGCCGCCAGCAACCCCTCGAATAGCTGGCGCGCATCGATGCCTTCGCCAAGCACAGCGCGCGTGGCGGCAGCGTAAGCGGGAAATTCCTTGCGCATATGGCGCTTCAGGCGAAACCTCGACACGCGGCCGCAGATCGGTGCCCACCAGCGCACCGGCAGTGCCGCTGCCACCATGAGATAGAAGACGGACAGCAGGCTTTCGCGAAGGTCCCTGTTCGAAAAGCGGCGAAGCCTGCCGGGGTGAACTGGCTTGCGGCTGAAGAAGCGCACATCCTCGGCTCGTTCCGGAACGAAGATGTCGGCGATGATTTCAGTGCGAAAGCTTGCGGCCGATGGCAGCTTATGGGCGGCCTTGCGGGATTTCGCGAACCACCACAGCCTCATCGGTCCAGCCCGTTCTTCGACCCCGCTTTACTGCGTCGGCATGGGCCGCGCAAGCTTACGATAGCGAGCGGCAGCCGGTGGTTTAGATCTGCGACGTCAGTTCGACCGGGAAATCGTCATTGTCGGCATCGCGCATGGCGGCGAGGCTGCGATTGTCCAGCACTTCGGCGATCGCCTGCCGCACCTCGAGCATCATGTGCCGGACCTGGCAGGTCGCCTCGTCGCAGTCGTCACAGCGCTGATACTGCGTGCGGCTGGCGCAGGGGATCGGCGCCAGCGGCCCGTCAAGCACGCGCACGACATGGCCGATCTTGATTTCGGAGGCCGGCCGGGCGAGGCGATAGCCGCCTTCCTTACCCTTGCGGCTCTGGACGAAGCCGGCATTGCGCAACTCGCCCAGGATGGCATCGAGGAATTTCTTCGGGATGTTGTTGGCCACCGCGATGTCGTTGACGAAGGCCAACTGGCCGACCGGCAGGCCGGACAGATGCACGAGGGCCTTGAGGCCGTATTTGCCTTTTTTTGTCAGCATGCCCAGATCAACCCATTGAAGCCCCAACCATTCGCATCTGGCGACTGTTTGTGTGCAAATAATGACGTTTTCGCCGCGCGATGATATTTCGCGAAAACAGGCCGCCGAATGGCACGTTAGGCACAAACGCGTTGATTCTTTGTAACGTTTTGCACGGATGCTGCCGATATTCCGCTGAAAACCGGGTTGCCGGCGCACAAAACGAAAAAGCCGGCAAAAGCGCCGGCTTTTTCGTCTGCTCTGGATGTTGCTGCCGTCAGCGGCTGCCGTAGGTCTGGTCGAGCAGGCCGCCGGCGGCGAAATGCTCCTTCTGCACCTTGTCCCAGCCGCCAAAGACATCTTCGACCGTCAGCAGGCGGACATCGGGAAACTGGGCTTTGTATTTGGCTTCCACTGCCGCATCGCGAACCCGCGTGCCGTTCTGGGCGAGGATGTCCTGGCCCTCCGGCGTGTAGAGGAAGTCGAGATAGGTCTTGGCCAGATCGCGCGTGCCATGCTCGTCGGCGACCTTGTCGACGATCGCGACCGGGAATTCGGCCAGCAGGCTGACCGAGGGCGTGACCTGCTCGAACTTGTCGTCGCCATACTCCTTGCGGATGCCGCGCGTCTCCGATTCGAAGGTGATCAGCACGTCACCGATCTCGCGCTGCACGAAGGTGGTGGTAGCGGCACGGCCGCCGGTGTCGAAGATCGGCACGTTGTTGAACAGCTTGGTGATGAACTCCTTCACCTTGGCGTCGTCGCCCTTGAAGGCTTCCTTGGCGTAGGCGGTGGCCGCCAGATAGGTGTAGCGCGCATTGCCTGATGTTTTAGGGTTGGGGAAGATCACCTGCACGTCGTCGCGCACGAGATCGTTCCAGTCCTTGATGTGCTTGGGGTTGCCGGCGCGCACCAGGAAGGACGGCAGCGAATAGAAGGGGGAGGCGTTGTCGGGAAAATCCTTCTGCCAGTCGCCCGAGACGAGGCCCTTCTTGACCAGGAAGTCGATGTCGGTGACCTGGTTGAAGGTGACGACATCGGCGCCAAGGCCTTCGGCGATGGCGCGCGCCTGCGCCGAAGTGCCGGCATGCGACTGGTCGACCGTGACGCCCGGATGCCGCGCGATGAAGGCCTTGTTGACCTGCACGAATAGTTCGCGACCGACATCATAGGACGCGTTGAGCAATTTGTCGGCCGACCAAGCTTGGGAGGATGCCAGGAGCAGGCCGGCGACGGTAGCGACGCCCAGGAAAAAACGCTTCATGAAAACAGCTCCGGATGCAATGAGTTTATGGTCGAACCATAGCTGCGGCGCAGGGCGCGCGACGAGGCACGTCTTGTAGCCGCGTGACCTTTCGGTGAGAAAATGTATCATCGAAATGGACGATTCTTGGAATCTCGTTCCACGTCGAGTCCCCTTATGCCTTGGTTTTTCCGATGCTTGCGTCGTAGCATTTTTTGACATATACAAATGGCATATACAATGAGTTGCGATCATGCCCCGGAACCGCCATTCAACGACACCGCCGAAAGAAGCAAAGCTGTTTCGCAACAACCGCAGCCAGGCGGTGCGCATTCCTGTCGAGTTCGAGCTTCCCGGCGAAAAGGTCTTGATCAGCCGTGAAGGCGATCGCTTGGTCATCGAGCCGGTCCGCAAAGCCGGCCTCACCGCGCTGCTCGCCCAGTGGGCGAAAGAGCCGCCGCTCGCTCCTGAGGACGACTTCCCCGAGATCGACGACACGCCGGTCAAATCGGAGGACATTTTCTAGATGCGGTTCATGCTGGATACGAACATTATCAGCGACATGATCCGAAACCCGGCTGGCAAGGCCGCGAGTGCAATGGTGCGCGAGGGAGACGCCGCCGTGTGCACCAGCATCGTGGTCGCCTCGGAATTGCGATATGGCTGCGCCAAAAAGGGATCGGCCAAGTTGCTCAAGAAGGTCGAGCAATTGCTGGCCGAGATTCCTATCCTGCCGCTCGATGTGCCGGTGGATGTCGAATACGGCGCTCTTCGTGCCGAGCTTGAAGCCGCGGGCCAGACCATTGGCCACAACGATCTTTTTATTGCCGCTCATGCCTGTGCATTGGGCACCACGCTAGTGACCGCCAACACGGGAGAGTTCACCCGGATCAGGAACCTGAAGGTCGAAAACTGGCTGGCTTGAAGCGCATCGCGCTTTAAACCGTGGTTTTGCACATGTCGTTATCCCAAAACCGCGGCGCACTTTGGGCGACATGCATTAGGGCCCGATCTCGGATCAGGCAGCTGGGAAAAGCTTCCAGCGGCCGGGGCGGAACGCCACCCGGCTCTTCTGCGCCGCTGGGTGATTGACTGGCAGTTCGATTTCGACCCGCTGGCGCTCGCCACCGATCTCGAGTTCCACGCGACGCGTGCCGGCGACGCGACGGCTGGCGGCGACCGTGCCGGCGATGCAGCCGCTGCAGCCGTCCAGCAATTCGACATCGTGCGGGCGGAAGTAAAGCGTCGCATCGCCCGAGGGCTCGTTGGGCGCGGCAAGCCCGATCGGGCGGTCGGCGAGCCAGATCTCGCCATTTTCGACCTTGACGGGAAGCGAGCTCGATTCACCGATGAAGCCGTAGACGAAGGGCGAGTTCGGCGTGTCGTAGATGTCGTCGGCGGTGCCGACCTGCTCTATGCGGCCCTGGCTCATCACCACGACGCGGTCGGCAAGCTCCAGTGCCTCTTCCTGGTCGTGGGTGACGAAGACGGTTGTGTGGCCGGTGGCGTCGTGGATTTCGCGCAGCCAGCGGCGCAACTCCCGGCGCACCTGCGCATCGAGGGCGCCGAACGGCTCGTCGAGCAGCAGCACCTTGGGTTCGATGGCCATGGCGCGGGCCAGTGCCACGCGCTGGCGCTGGCCGCCGGAGAGCTGTGCCGGATAGCGCTTCTCCAGGCCCGAAAGCTGGACGAGATCGAGAAGCTCGGAGGCACGGCGGCGGATCTCCTGCGCCGGCGGGCGCGACGGCCCGTGCCGGACCTTCAGGCCGAAGCCGATATTGTCGGCCACCGTCATGTGCCGGAACAGCGCATAGTGCTGGAAGACGAAGCCGACATTGCGGTCCTGGATCGACTTTTGCGAGGCGTCCTCGTCGCCGAAGAAGATATTTCCCCGCGTCGGCCGCTCCAGCCCTGCGATCAGCCTGAGCAGCGTCGTCTTGCCGGACCCGGACGGACCCAGCAACGCGATCAGCTCGCCCGACTTGATGTCGAGCGATACGTCGTGAAGCGCCGGAAACCGGTCAAATTCCTTGCGCACGTTGGCAACGCGGACTTCCATCTACTGAACCCTCTAGTGTCCGCGCGTGGCGGCGATCTCGGCGCCGTAGCGCATCTCGAGAATTGTTTTCAAGACCAGCGTGACGAGCGCCAGGCCCGCAAGCAATGAAGCGACGGCGAAGGCGCCGACGGCGTTGTACTCGTTATAGAGGATTTCGACATGCAGCGGCATGGTGTTGGTCAGGCCGCGTATGTGGCCCGACACCACCGACACCGCGCCGAACTCGCCCATGGCCCGCGCATTGCACAAAAGCACGCCATAGAGCAGCCCCCATTTGACATTGGGCAAGGTCACGTACCAGAAGGTCTGCCAGCCATTCGCGCCGAGCGAAAGGGCTGCTTCCTCGTCGCCATTGCCCTGTTCCTGCATCAGCGGGATCAACTCGCGGGCGACGAAGGGAAAGGTGACAAAGACGGTGGCCAGCACGATGCCCGGCACGGCAAACAGGATGACGATGCCATGCGCTTTCAGCCAGCCGCCGAGCAGACCCTGGGCGCCGAACAAAAGCACATAGACAAGGCCCGATATGACCGGCGAGACCGAGAAGGGCAAGTCGATCAGCGTGGTCAGGAAGGCCTTGCCCTTGAACTCGAACTTGGCAATCGCCCAGGCGGCGGAGATGCCGAAGACGATGTTGAGCGGCACCGAAATCGCCGCCACCAGCAGGGTCAGCCGGATCGCCGAGCGCGTGTCGGCGTCACTCAGCGATTGCGTATAGGCACTGACGCCTTTTGCCAGCGCCTCGTGGAAGAGGACGATCAGCGGCAGGAGCAGAAAGATGCCAAGGAAAGCGAAGACGAAAGCCATCAGGATGGCTTGCGCCGGCCGGCTCTCGGTCACCGCCGCCGAGCGGCTCTCATGATAGGGTTCGTAGGATTTGATCTCGGGATCAGCCATAGCGCTTGCGACTCCATGACTGTGCGAGATTGACGATCAAAAGCATCAAGAACGACAAAAACAGCATGACCGCCGCGATCGCGGTCGCTGCCGGATAATTGTATTCCTCCAGCCGGATGACGATCAGAAGCGGCGCGATCTCGGATTTGTAAGGCAAATTGCCGGCGATGAAGATGACCGAGCCGTATTCGCCAACGCCGCGCGCGAAAGCCAGCGAAAAGCCGGTGATGATGGCCGGCGCAAGGCCCGGAAACAGGATGCGGGTAATGATCTGGAAGCGGCTGGCGCCAAGCGTGGCGGCGGCTTCCTCCACCTCCTTGTCAATCTCCTCCATGATCGGCTGCACCGTGCGCACGACGAAGGGCAGGCCGATGAAGACCAGCGCAATGACGATGCCAAGTGGCGTGTAGGCGACCTTGATGCCAAGCGGCATCAGCAATTTGCCGATCCAGCCGTTCGGCGCGTAGAGCGTGGTCAGCGCGATGCCGGCTACTGCCGTCGGCAAGGCGAAGGGAAGGTCGACCATGGCATCGACGACGCGGCGGCCGGGAAAGCGGTAGCGCACCAGCACCCAGGCGACGAGCGTGCCGAAGACGACGTTGACGGCAGCCGCGATGAAGGCGGTGCCGAAGCTGATTTCCAGCGCGTTGACGGTGCGACGGTCGGTTGCGATTGCCCAGAACTCGGGCCAGCCAAGGGCGGCCGAGCGCCAGATCAGCCCGGACAGCGGGATGAGGATGATGAGGGTGAGGTAGGCAAGCGAGAAGCCGAGCGTCAATCCGAAACCCGGAATGACACTCGGCTGTCTGAACCGCCACCCCGCCTGCGCGGGTGCTGTGGTCATAGCGTCCTGATCTAGATTTAGCTCACTGGGCCGGCTTGTAGATCTGGTCGAATATACCACCATCGCCGAAATGATAAGGCTGCGCCTTCTTCCAGCCGCCAAAAAGCGGATCGTCGATGGAGATCAGCTTGATATCAGGTGTCTTGGGCAGATCCGCCGGCGCCACAAGTTCGGGCTTGGCCGGACGATAGTGGTTCTTGGCGATGATCGTCTGCGCTTCCTTGGAATAGAGCCAGCCCAGATAGGCTTCTGCGACCTTGCGCGTGCCCTTGGCGTCGACATTGGCGTCGACAATCGCCACCGGCGGCTCGGCCAGGATCGATGTCGGCGGGTAGACTATGTCGAAATTGTCGGCGCCGAATTCGTCGAGTGCCAGATAGGCATCGTTTTCCCAGCCGATCAGCACATCGCCGATGCCCTTTTGCGCGAAGGTCACGGTCGAGCCGCGCGCGCCGGTGTCGAGCACCGGGGCATTGGCGTAAAGCTTGCCGACGAATTCCTTGTTCTTGGCCTCGTCACCGCCATCATGGGCGTTGGCGTAGGCCCAGGCGGCGAGATAGTTCCAGCGTGCGCCGCCGGAGGTCTTGGGATTGGGCGTGATCACCTGGACGCCGTCCCTGACGAGGTCGCTCCAGTCGTGGATGCCCTTGGGATTGCCCTTGCGGACAAGGAAGATGATGGTCGAGGTGTAAGGTGCTGAATTGTTTTCGAATTCGGTGCGCCAGTCAGGGTTGATCTTCTTCGATTTCGAGACGATGGCGTTGATGTCGCCTTCGAGCGCCAGTGTCACCACGTCGGCGTCGAGGCCGTCGATCACGGCGCGGGCCTGGGCGCCCGATCCGCCATGCGACTGCTGGACGGTGACCGTCTCGCCGGTCTCGGCTTTCCAATGGGCGACGAAGGCTTCGTCATAGGCCCTGTAGAGCTCGCGTGTCGGATCGTAGGACACGTTGAGAATGGTGGTGTCGGCAAACGCGAAACCGAGCGTGCCGAACTGGACAGATGTGGCGACCAGTGCGCCGAGCAGTTTCCTGAAATGAGGTTTGGTCATTTCTGCCTCCGTTGAACCCACGGCAAATCTACCGAATTGGTAGAAATTAGATGCATTGAATGTTGCCTTTTTTGCCCCTCTGGAGAAAATATTCGACGATCCTTCGCGGCATGGAGAAATATTTTCCTCCTGTGTCTCCGGGAGAAATCCTGCCGGCCATCCAACCTATTTAGAGATGAGCAGTGCCGAGGCAAGGCCGTGTGGAATTTAGTCCGGCGCCTCAATCGGCGGTGATGGGAAAATCGAAACGCTCCTTGGCGAACGGTTCGTTCGCCAGCGTGAAGTGCCACCATTCGCGTGCATAGTTCTTGAAACCGCCGGTGCGCATGGCGTCGACAAGCATCTTGCGGTTTGACACTGCTTCACCGGCGAGGCCGCGGTGGGCAGTTTCGCTCGTCGGGTCAAAGCAGTCGAAACCGGTGCCGAAATCGAGCGTGTCGGTATTGAATGCGCCACAGGCTGGGTTCGGGCTGGACCTGCGATCCGTCCGGGCGATGGCGACGTCGACGGTTGAACCACGCGAATGGGTCGATTGATCTCCGACATAGCCCTTGGCGATCAGATCGCCTCGCTGGACCTTCGAATGCCATTGCGGATCGGGTGGCCCGCCTTGTCTCGTCCATTCGCTCATGTCGGCGACGGCGCGGGCAGGGCGGTAGCAGTCGAACACGACCAGCGTCAGGCTTTTGACGGCGATCGCCTTCTGGACACGGCTGAGTGCCTCTGCCGCCTGCTCGGTGAGGATGCAGGCCGGCGCGTCATAGCCGATCACCTTGCGGTGCAGAAAATTGTCCGATCCGGCGTAGCGGATGTCCTGGCGGATCGAGGGGTCGATATCGGCGAGCTGGACGAAGCCGGCGGGCAGGGCGTCGGCCAAAGCGGGTAGAGGGATTGCCACGACGAGAATCATTGCTGCCAGCGCTGAGGCTACCAACGATCGAGGATTGTGCCTCGGAACAGGCATGGGTGAGTATCCTGCTATCTGCCGAGCGCCCGGAAAGCCAATTCGATGAATCGCTTGGCTCGGTCTATTCGACAAAAACCTTCACACTCGCCGCGCGTCCCGCGGCGTCGATCACGGTCAGCGTCGAATAGCCGGCGCCATCGGGTTGCCAGGTCGCGGTGCGGCGACGATCGATGCCGGCGAGCGGCTTGCCGTTGGCCAGCCAGCGGAACGGCGCGCGACCGCCTTGCAATTTCAAAACCAGCGGCGAGGTCTCGGCAGAGATGGTGCCGAGATCGACGCGGGCGCCGTCGGGCGGGAAGACGATTGTCGGCGCGGGTTCGCTCACTGTTGCCTGCACGAGGCCGTCGGCCCCGGCACCGAAGCGAGCGAGCGTCACCGGCAGATCCTCGCGCCTGGGGCTGAACACGCCGGGCGGCTTGCCCGGCAACGGCACGATGGCCAGGCCCGAGCGGACAAAACCCTCGAAGAGGATGGGAGCGGCCGAGACATAGCCGGACAGGCCCGGCACCGCTCCGGCGTCGGGGCGGCCGACCCAGACACCCAGCACATAGCGGCCGTCGAAGCCGACCGACCAGGCGTCGCGATAGCCGTAGGAGGTGCCGGTCTTGTAGGCGATGCCGCGCTGCGAGGCCCCCTCGGGCGGCTTGACGCCCGACAGAATGTCGATGATCTGCCAGTTGGCCTGACCGTCGAGAATGGTGGCGGTGGTGCGCTCGGCATTGGCAGGCTCGGTGCCGTCATGCAGCGTGTGCGTCTTGCCGCCATTCGCGAGCCCTGTGTAGAGCTGGACGAGGTCGCGTAGTGTTATCCCGACGCCACCGAGGCCGATGGCCAGGCCCGGCGCCTCGTTGACCGGCAGCACGGGGACGACGCCAGCCTGGCGGAAGCGCGCCATCAGGCGCGTTGGTCCGACCGCGTCGAGCACGCGGATCGCCGGCACGTTGAGCGACAGTTGCAGCGCTTGCCGGATGCTGACGTCGCCCTGATAGCCCATGTCGAAATTCTTCGGCCGGTAGCCGGAGAAATCGACAGGGCTGTCATCGATCAGCGTTTCCTGCGCCACCAGCCCCTGTTCGAAGGCAAGACCGTAGATGAACGGCTTCAGCGTCGATCCGGGCGAGCGGACGATCTTGGTCATGTCGATCCAGCCGGAGCGGCTGGCGTCGAAAAAATTGGCCGAGCCGACTTCGCCGAGAATGTCGCCGGTGCGGGAGTCGGCCAGCACCATGGCGACCGATAGGCGAGGCCCGAGCTTGGCGGCCGCATCCCTCGCCACCTGCTCCAGCCCTTCCTGGACGCTCTTGCGGATCGTCAACTGCGATGGCTGGCCGGGAACCGCCTTGGGCAGCATCGCATAGGCGGCGTGTGCGGCGAGCGCCGGCAGCGTGCGGCGCAGACCCGCCACATCGTCGAGGGCGGCACGTGCCGCCTCGCGTTCGCCGAGCAGTCCGGAGGAGATCATGCGGGTCAGCACACGGTCGCGGGCGGCGTGGGCGATTCTCAGGTTGCGGTCGGGCCGGCGCTTTTCCGGCAGCTGCGGCAAAGCGACAAGCAGGGCGGATTCTGACACGGTAAGCCGCTTCGGCTCCTTGCCGAAATAGGCCAGCGAGGCGGCGCGCACGCCTTCCAGATTGCCGCCATAAGGGGCCAGCGTCAGGTAGCGCTCGAGGATCTCGCGCTTGGACAGCCGCCGCTCGATTTGGATGGCGCGCAGCATCTGCTTGATCTTGGAGCCGAGGCTGCGGCTTTCGCGCGGCTCGATCAGCCGGGCAAGCTGCATCGACAGGGTCGAGCCGCCGGAGACGATGCGGCCGCTGGTGGCGAACTGGCCGGCGGCACGGGCCAGCGCCAGCACGTCGACGCCTTCATGATCCCAGAAACGCTTGTCCTCGTAGGTGACCAGCATGTCGACGAATTGCATGTCGACCTGGTCGAGCCGGGTTTCCAGCCGCCAATAGCCATCCGGCGTGGCGAAGGCGCGCAACAGCTGGCCGTCGCGGTCCTGGACTTCGGTGGAGACCGTGAGTTCGGCCGGCAGCGGGGGCGGGAAGGCGCGGTCGAGTTCCCAGAGAGTAGCGGCAGAGAGAGCGAGAATGCCAGTGCAGGAAGCTGCGGCAATGGCGGCGCGACGGAGTTGTTTTCTTGAAAGCATGGCGCTGCCCCTCATTACCCTGCCGGGCATTTCTCCCCGTATAGAGACGGGGAGAAAGGGGCCTGTATTGAGGCTTTCGCCGACTTCCCACGTTTCAGAACGGGTGCCGACGATCGCGACAGCACCCTTCTCCCCGTCTCTATACGGGGAGAAGGTGCCGGCAGGCGGATGAGGGGCAGCGCCATCGTCCTATTCATATCTCCACCACCGGCGCTTCACGGCGCCTTGATCTCCATCATGCCGGTGGCGGTGCGAGCCGAATATTGCGGCCGGTACATGTCTTCCACCGTTGCCGCCGGATGCGCATAGGTGCCCGGTGTCACCGCGCGCACGACATAGGCGAGGGTCAAATTGTGGTCGTGGTCGCCGTCGGCCGGGTTGAACGCCGCGACAAAACGGTCGTCGCGGAATTCGAGATGGGCCGCATCGGTCTGCGCCAGCCACGAGAAGTTCGTCAACTGGGCGCTGGAGACCAGGCCGGGGTTGTCGATCTCGAAGCCGGCTGGCAACAGGTCGGTGATCAGCAGGCGTGACGGCCATTTGTTCTGCTCGTTGACCTTGAGCACGACGACATAGCGTTCGTTCTGCGTCGCCTCGGTGACATTGGCTTCGGTGCCATCGAGCTTGTAGTAGGTGCGAGCGATGGTGAAGCCGTCGCCGCCGGCCGGCAAGGGCTGGATCGGCGACGCCACGGTGGTGACGACGGCCTGCAGCGGGGCCTTGCCGGTGTTGGCGATGGTCAGCGGGCCGTCTATCAGGTCACTGCCGTCGACCTGGTTGGAATAGCCGCCGGAGTGCGGCGCGCCATTGACGGCCAGCGTGATCGAATCATTGCCTTCCTTCAGCGCGCGGGCCGCCAGCAGCATCCAGGATTCGTCCTGGGTACTGGTCCAGCGGGCTTCGGCGCGTTCCCTGGTCACCAGCTTGATCAGTTCCGGCACGATCGTCGGCACCGGCTTCGATTCCGCCGCAAGCGCCAGCATCGACGCACCGTCACGCAGCCGCGAGCCGTAGTCGGAGCGGTAGTAGTCGTAGTCGGTGGTCGACTTGGCGAGTTGCAGGGCGGTCTTGAACGTCGCTTCGGCGCGCGGCGTATCGCCGTAGAGCGCCAGGCTCGCCGCCAGCTGGGCAACGGCCATCGGGCTCGAGAAAGCTTCGAGCTGGGTGTCCGCGTAGTAGCGCAGATCGCCGATCGAGGCCTTCTTGTTGCGGGCCAGCACATAGAGGGCATAGGCAATCTCGCTGCCACGGTCCTGTACGCTCTGGTCGTAGCCGAGCGAGTTCTGCAAATTGCTCAACGCCTGGTTCATGGCCAGGCTCGGCACGTCGTATTTCTGCTCGCGCGCCCTGGTCAGGAAGTCGGTGACATAGGCATCGAGCCATAGATCGCCGGAGCCCGGACCCCATAGGCCGAAGCTGCCGGCCGAGGCCTGGTAGCTCAGAACCTTGTAGATGGCGTCCTGGATGCGGCCGTGGATATCGGGATCGCTGGCCATGCCGATGCCGGATGCCAGCTCATTGACGTAGAGAAGCGGCATGGCGCGGCTGGTGGTCTGCTCGGCGCAACCATAGGGGTAGCGGTCGAGCGTCATCAGCAGCGACGGCACGTCGAAGGCGGCAGCTTGGGTAACGCCGACGCTTACGGAAGCGCCATCGAGCAGGCTTGCCGCCAGCAGTTCCTTGTCGACGCGCAGCGCGCCGCCATTGCCTTTGAGGTCGACCACCAGGCGGGTGGTGACCGGCAATTGCGCCGGACGCACCGGCACATAGAGCGTCTGCTCGACCTTGGTGCCATCGGCATGGGCGAGCTTGATGGTAAGCGAGGCATTGCCGGCCGTCCGTGCGATCAGCGGCACGGTCAGTGTCTGCCGCTTGCCCTGGGCGAGCGTCAGCTTCTGGGGCAGGGGCTTGTCGCCCGTCGACAGGTCGCCCGTCGTTTCGATCGACAGCGCATAGTCGCCGGCGGGGCCATCGGTGTCGGCGACATCGAGGCGCATGACGGCGGCGTCACCAGGCGCCAGGAAGCGCGGCAGGCCGGCGGTGATCACGACGGGATCGCGCACGATGACGTCGGACTGGGAATGGCCGACCGCATCCTTGGTCCAGGCGACAGCCATGACGCGCACGGTGCCGTTGAACTGCGGAATGTCGAAGTCGATCCGTGCCTTGCCGTCGGCGTCAAGCTCGACGGGACCGGAGAAGAAGGCGACCAGCTTTTCTGTCGGCGGGCTGCCCTGCGCCTGCATGTTGGCGCCGTCGCCGCCGGTCCTGAGCTTGCCGGTGTTGCCTAGCGAGCCGTCGATCAGGCGACCGTAGATGTCGCGGATTTCCATACCCAGCATGCGCTGGCCGAAGAACCAGTTCTCCGGATCCGGCGCCTTGTAGTTGGTCAGGTT
This sequence comes from Mesorhizobium sp. M1396, assembly GCF_040317725.1. Lineage (NCBI taxonomy): Bacteria > Pseudomonadati > Pseudomonadota > Alphaproteobacteria > Hyphomicrobiales > Phyllobacteriaceae > Mesorhizobium > Mesorhizobium sp. M1396. The sequence goes on from NZ_JAMYLA010000035.1 coordinate 65,967, forward strand.
GAGGATGCCGACATCGACGGCGGCAACCATGACATAGGCATTGCTGCCCGCCTGCACGCCGGCCACGGAAACCGGGATCGACAGCTGCTGGCGCGGCATGGTCTTGTCCGGCGGCGTCAGGGTGATGGCGAGCTTCTTCGAGCTCGGATCGACCTTCAGCCATTTCACGCCGATGGCGCGGGCCGGCATGCGCGTTTCCTGCGCCTCGCCCGGCCGGAACAGGGTTGCCGTGACATAGGCGCCGGCGCCCCAGTCGTCGCCGACCGGAATATCGACGGTGCCGCCTCCGGCCGGTACTGACGCCGTGACGGTCTTCAACAGCTTGTCGGAACCGATGTTGATGAGAAGTTCGCCCGCAAAATGCGGCGACACTTTCAGCTTGGCCACTTCGCCGGCGGCATAGGTGTCCTTGTCGAGGGCGATCTCGAGGCCGTCAGGCGTTTCGGTGGTGGTCGACGAGACATACCAGCCGGCATCGAACTCGTAGCTGGTCGCCGGTCCTTCTGGATCGGCGGTTTCAACCTCGAGCCGGTATTGGCCCCAATCGACCGGCACGGAGACCGTTGCATCGCCATCGGCGCTGAGGTCGATCTGGCCGTTGGCGATCGACTTGGTGAAGGTGACCGGCTCGTAGTTCCAGGAATTGTTGGAGCGGTACCACTGGTAATTGCGTTCGACCTTGACCAGCGTCCATTGCGCGCCTTTCAGCGCCTCACGCTTGCCGTCGGGATCGACGGCGAGCAGGCTGAACTTCGCCGTGCCGCCTTGCGGCACTTCATTGTCGGCGAAGTCAGGGCGGATGCCGATCATATGGCCTTGCGGGCGGATGCCGATGTTGAGCGAACGCTCGATGGCGCGGCCACCGGTTTCGCGCATCCTGACCGTCACCTTGGCGTCGACCAGCTTGGTGGTCGAGGGCAGCTGCTCGACGGAGACCGGGAAGGTCGCCTTGCCGTCATCGCCAACCACCGGCAGATCGGCGAAAGGGGTGACCGTGGGTTCCGCCGACTGCTCGTCGGCAAGGCCGAAGGAAAAGCCCTGGAAACGGTCCCAATCGCGCGATGTCGACAGCGTCAACTCGCCTTCGAGCGCCAGGCCCGCCGCCGGCGCGCCATAGAGAAAGCGGCCGTCAATGTTGATGTTGGCGGTTTCGCCCTGCGCGATCTCCTGCTTGTCGGCCGTCATGTCGAATTCGATGCGATCCGGCACGAAATCCTCGACCAGGAACATCTGGCTGGCCACCGCCGCCTGCTTGGGATCGGTATGGATCGACACCGACCAGGTGCCGCGCATGGCGTTGGGTTCGAGCGGCAGGTCGACGGCATGGCCGCCGGCAGAGGCGCCGTCGCTGACGATGCGGCGGTCCTCGACGCCGTCCGGACGCGAGAAGATGAAGGTCAGCGGCAGGTTTTCGACCGCCTTGGCGGCGCCGTCGCGGGCAAGGGCCGCGACATGAACATCCTCGCCAGCGCGGTAAATACCACGTTCGGTCCAGGCATAGACGTCGAGCGCGCCTGGCGCCGCGCGCCCGGTGACGCCGCGGTCGGACAGGTCGAAGCCCGCCCGGCCCATGTCGAGGAAGACGAAATCATCGTCGCCCTGCTTGGCCATCAGCACGGCCGGCACCATGCCGCCGTCGCCGCGCGTGAGGCCGGGGTTGAAGACGGCGTGGCCATCGGCATCCGATGTCGCCGTGCCGAGAACCTCGTTGTTCCTGGCAACCAGGGTCAGTTCGGCGCCTGCTATCGGCTTGGCACCGCCCAGCGAACGGGCAAAGACATTGAGCCCGTCCTGGCCGGTATAAGTCGACAGGCCGATGTCGGAGACGACGAACCATTGCGTGGCCATGGAATTATAGTCGTCGCTGTTGTCGTTGACGGCCTGGGCGGTCAGCACATAGACGCCGGGCTTGCGCCGCGGCAGCGCTTCGTCGACCGGGAAGGAGGTGGTGACCTCCTTGTTGAGATCGTTGGCGATGTCGAGCTGGCCTTGCCAGACCGGCGCGCCCATCTGCTCGGAAATGTTGGAGATGTCATAGCCGTCGAGTTGGTGCAGGAACTGGTAGCCCGACAGAAGCTGCGCCAACGAACGGTCGCCGATGCGATAGAGCTTCATTTCGGCGGCGTTCATGTTGACGGTGACGACCGGAATGCCGCGGCGCGCGCCGGCCGGCAGCACGAAGCTGTCACCGGTGAAGCGGGCGGACGGTGCGCGGTCCTGGACATAGATCGACAGCACCACGGGGGCCGCGGTCACTTCGCCGATGGCCGCCGGCAGGCCGGCGCGGAAGGTGACGTCGTAATGCTGGCCGTGCTCCAGCCCTTCGACGCAGATCTGCTTGTCCTTGGCCTCGACGCCCTTGGGCGGCGCGTTGTCGACGGTGACGAACTGCGCATAGTCGACGCCGGTCTTGACCAGATCCTCGGAGAATTGCGCGCAGATGCGCGGCGCGCTGGTGTCGGCATCGACGGTGTGGTCGATGACTCGGAACCCTTTGCGTGCCTTGAGATCGGCATAGTCGGCCTGGACCGCCGGCGAAGGGTTTAGAGCAAGGCTGGCTTCATAGGCCTGCAGGGCCGGCCGGTAGAGGTCGCGCTTGTCGAGGCCGTTGCCGAGCAGCGCCAGCACTTCGGCGCGCGTCTTGGTGGTGCGCAGCAACTTGTAGGCATTGAAAGCGGCAGAGGTGCCGTTTGCCGGCAAAGTGGAGGCATCCGAGGTGTTGGCGGCGGGCTGCACTGCCAGCGTTTCACGCGCCAGGTTGAGCCAAAGCTGGCCATCGTCGGGCAGCACCGAGACCGCGGCCTCGTATTTCAGCATGGCGGAGCGATGATCGCCGGTCAGCACGGCCTGTTCGGCGGCGTTCATCAGGGCCGCCATGCCCTCGGTCGGTTTGTCATAGGCCGGGCCGAGCAACTTGTTGCGGTATTGCTGGGCCTGATCGGCCATCCAGTTGGGGAAGAAGGCGAGTTCAGGCGGCGCGCCGATATCGGGATCGCCATCGATGTTGACGACCTTGCCGGCGACCGCGCCGCTGAACGATTTCAGCTGGTTGTAGTCGGATTTGAGGAAGCACCATTTGGCTTTTTTGTTGTAGGTGAAGGCGCGGCAGGCTGGATCGCCCAGACATGTCGTCTTGCACTGGTCGAGCGTGACGTTCTGGTCGGATCTGAGATCAAAGCCGAAATAATCGGAATTGTCCGTCGTCGCTATTCGTCGGGACTCAGTCGCTTGCGCGATACCGCTCCAGGCTAAGACATTGGCCAAGGCAAAAAACAGAAGAATCAGGACCGACAGACCACGAGCCGCGCGCATTGCCATAGCACCCCTCCAGACACAGCTAACGTCCAGGCATGATCAAGCTTCAGTCGGGCTTGTCAACACAAGGACGCGGCAGGGTTCCGCCTGCCAACGGTTTCCTTTCCGGCCGATGGCCGGTAGTACCTCCATAGGACAGGGGATCACGCTTTCTTGCGGCAACGCAAAAGGTGTGAATTCCAAGCCCGTCCTATTTCAGACAATTGGATTGTGGCCCCTTTACGAGCGCTTCAGAACTTCATTCCAATTTTAGTTTTATAACCTAGGTTGTCTTAATGCCGGCGCATGAAGAGCAGATGTCAGGAGGTGGCACGCCAGGGCGTGTGCTTCCGCGCGCCCTGCTCTTGGCCATGATGTGCTTGGGCGCGCTGGTCGCCGAATCGCGGTCGGCGGCGGCTTTCGAGCTTTTCGGCATCAAGCTGTGGGGATCGTCCAGCGACGAGGACGCCGACATCGTCGATCCCATGCGCTACGCGGTCACCATCAATGCCCCCGACGCCGACAAGGATCTCGTCAAGAAGCTCGAAAACGCCTCGACCCTGAAAAGTGACGAGGAACGTCCGGTTTCCGGTTCGCTCGGGCTGATGGCCAAGGCGCGCGGCGATCGCGAACAGCTTGTCGCCGCGCTCTATGCCGATGCTCGCTACGAAGGCGTCGTCACCGTCACCATCGAGGGCAAGCCGCTCGACGATTTGCCGCCGGACGCCGAATTCAAGGGGCCGCAGCCGGTCCCGGTGGTCATCGATATCGCCAGCGGGCCGAAATTCACTTTGGGCAATATCCGGCTGCAAGGTGACGCGGCGGGGCTGATGAGCGCCGATTATGGCCTGATATCAGGCGGCGACGCCGGGTCCGGCGCCGTGCTCAAGGCGGAGGCGCTGATCGTGCGGACGCTGAAAGAGCAAGGCAGGCCGCTGGCCAAGGTAACGGACCGCCAGATTGTCGCCGACCATGCGACTTCGACGCTGGACGTGACGCTGACGGTCGCGGCCGGGCCGGTCGCCGGCTACGGCCCCACCACGGTGGAAGGCACCGAGAAGGTCGACCGTGACTTCACCGAATACATGACCGGCCTCAAGCGCGGCCGGCAATACTCGCCGCAAGAGATCGACGACGCGCGCGACCGGCTGCTGGCGCTCGAGGTCTTCAACAGCGTGACGTTCAAGGAAGCCGACACGCTCGACGCCGACGGCAACATTCCGATCGGCGTCCAGGTCAGCGAGCGCAAACCACGCTATTTCGGGGTCGGCGGCACCTTTTCCAACACCGAGGGGCTGGGCCTGGAAGGCTATTGGGGCCACCGCAACCTGTTTGGCCGGGCCGAAAAGCTGCGCATCGACGGCAAGATCAGCGGCATCGGCAGCAACGATCTCGGCGAACTCAACTACAATGCCGGCATCATGTTCGAGAAGCCCGGCGTGATCGGGCCGGCATCGAAGTTCTTCGCCAGCGTCAAGACCGTGCTAGAACATCCTGATGCCTATGACCATTTCTCGGTCAAGGGCAGCACCGGCCTGTCCTACGAACTGACCAAGAAGCAGACGGTTTCAGCCGAGGTGGCGCTCGACTATTCCCGCATCCACGACGCTTTCGGCAAGCACAAATATCTGATCGCCAGCATTCCGCTGCAATATGTCTATGACAACAGGGACAACCGGCTGAATCCGACCAGCGGCTTCCGCGTGCTGGCCTATGCGGAGCCCAGCTACGACATTTTGAGCGGCGCGGCTTTCCTCAAGCTGAAGGGCGAGGGATCGGCCTATCAGTCGCTGGATTCGGCCTCGAAATTCGTGCTGGCCGAACGTGTCGCCATCGGTTCGATCGTCGGCACCAGCCTTGAAAATGTGCCGGCCGACCGGCGCTTCTATTCCGGCGGTGGCGGTTCGGTGCGCGGCTATGCCTATCAGGGCATCGGCCCCAAGGATTTCACCGGCCAGCCGATCGGCGGTCTGTCGTTCTTCGAGACTTCGGTCGAAATGCGCATCGCCATCACCGACACGATCGGCATCGTGCCATTTGTCGATGCCGGGACCGTGTCGACCAAATCGTTCCCCGATTTTGCCGACGTCAAGGTCGGCGCCGGCGTCGGCCTGCGCTATGTGACGCCATTCGGGCCACTGCGCATCGATGCGGCCGTGCCGCTCAACCGCGATCCGAGCGATCCGCATTTCGGCATCTATGCCGGCATCGGACAGGCGTTTTGACGATGAAGACGGTCTGGCGCATTTTCCGCATTGTCCTTTACACGCTGCTGATCGTGGTCGCGGGTGCGATCGGCGCGCTGGTCGTGCTGACCAAGACCGAGCGCGGACGCGACAATCTCGCCGGCATCATCTCGCGCCTGGCTTCGAGCGACGACCGCAAGATCACGGTCAGCGGCATCGACGGCATCTGGTCCGGGGCTCTCAGCGTCGACCATGTCGTGCTGGAAGACCGGGAGGGCGCCTGGCTGGTGGCGCGCAAGGTGGCCGTCGATTGGTCGCCGCTGGCGCTGCTGTCGAAAAATTTCAGCGCCGACCGCATCGCGGCCGAGCGCATAGAACTCGCCCGGTTGCCGGTGGCCAGCACGCAGCCGGCGCGGAGCGGCGGCGCGACGACGCTG